>CAZWTI010000355.1:0-4963 GCA_964637065.1 uncultured Puniceicoccaceae bacterium | reverse complement strand
CATCAAGGTCACCATACACCTTGTTTGTGGAAGCATAAATCAAGACAGCTTCGGGGCAGTACTTCCGCACGGCTTCCAACAGATTGAACGTACCCAGAGCATTAACGTCAAAGTCTTCGCGAGGTTCCCGTACCGAAGTGGTCACCGCCACCTGCGCCGCCAAGTGGAGCACGACATCAGGCCTTTCGGAGGCCATGACCGAGGCCATGCCTACAATATCACGCAGGTCCGCTTCGAACAAGCGCTCAACACCCGCTGAAGACAACCAGGCTCGATTCTCCACGGAACCGCGACGGCTCATATTGTCGAGCAAGACCACTTCGTGGCCCTCCTTTGCGAAGGATAGGGCAGCATTGGATCCGATGAAACCACAGCCTCCGGTAATCAGTATTTTCATGAATTTTGGGCGTATGCGTTGGGACAAGCTTCTTCAGGTAACAGACAAGGCTTCCCACTTCTTCAGTTCGGCAGGGGCGTGTTTAGCCGAAAGACCTTCCTTGTAGCGTTCGCGAAGCTCGGAATTATTCAGAATGATTCGGAAAAGATCACGAACATATCGTTCGGGGGCATGGAATTCCGTCAAGCGACTCGTCCCTGTGCGGGCTTGTTCTAGGAACGACTTCCGATCGGAACGAAATTCTTCGAGAATGCATAGCAAACCAGACTCCTCCTCCCCTTCTTCCACGAAGGCCACGCACTCCCCGGGTAGTTCGGCATAGTATTTGGTCCTAGCCACGACGCAGGGCACGCCATTGGCCCAGTAGCGCAGCAAGGATGCGGAACTCTCCCCCATGGACGGTTTGCGTATGTTTATTCCAAGATCCATCTTCCTCAATAACTTGTCCAGTTTGTCTCCGAACACTGTTCCGTGCAGGGTTACTTGTTTCTTTCTCCGCTTAATGTCGGAAATGACGGACTTGTCGTTCAGCGGTCCGATGAGGTGAAGGTGAAAATCTTCAGGAGAATCAAGGCTACCCAACACGTCGAGCGTTTCACGGATGAATCGATTATGCCCAAGGAAGCCGAAGATGGCCAAGTCGAAAGGCGGTGATTGGCGTTTCTGTACATGTTTTTCCCGTACATCTCCGTTTACCTTCGGGCCGAAGTAAGGCAAGTGAAGACGGTGCGTCTCCGCTGCTCCGCTTTTGTGCACTTGCTCGGCGGCGTATTCGCTGTGCGTGATCACGCTCAGGGCCTTGAAGGTGGCCAACTCCGTGAAGGGAAAATGTCGTGAACTTTCGTGACCGGCGGAACGCGTGGCCATGACGGCTTTCAAATGCCTTTGTAAATCTGGATTTCCTCCGTATAGGATTGAACCAATTTGCTCCAGTTTGTCCCATCCCTCTTGCACCCCAAAAATCTGGAAAAGTAAATGCTGCAGGAAGACGTCGTGCATGATCACGATCCCCGGACACAGGATAGAATTCCACCAGATGAAACGATGAGCCTCGTAATAATTTCCAATGTTGTAGACGTGGAGCCCAGAGGATTGAGACACCCTGTGCTCAGGCACCAAGTCCAATTGAAATTCCCGACGCAAGTGGGGTTCGAGAATTTGGGTGATATTCGCGATCTCCGTCTGCTTGGGATCGGTGGGTGAATGCCAATGAAGCATGATGAGACTTATTTCGTCAACTCAGCCACGACATGGTCCCAGTGAATGCCGGCATCACGCCATGCCTTGCCGGCATTCGCACCAAGGGCGCGGGCATTTTTTTCGTCAGTCAACTTGAGAATACCTTCGGCCAATGCTTCTGGTTCAGGCTCCACGACATAGCCATTTTCTTCGTCCTTAACGAACTCGGTCGGACCACCACTGTCGGTGGTGGTCAAGACCGCCTTCGAATGGGCGAAGGCCTCCACCGTAACGAAACCGTAATCTTCGTCGTAGGGAGTGAATACCACGGCACGAGCACGAGCATACAAGTCCAGCAACGTCTCTTCTTCCACAGTCCCTAGAAACTTCACGCGATCTTGCGCCTTGGCCTGACGGACGATCTCTCGTATTTTTTTGTAGTATTCTTCGTCATCAACGGCACCTACAACGTAAAGACTCATGCCGGTTTTAGTCCGACAATATGCATCCACCACCAAGTCTTGTCGTTTCAAGCGATTGATGCGCGAAGGACAGAGAAGGAAATCATCGTAACCTTCAGCCTTTTCCGAACCCTTGAGAAAAGGAGTCGGTGGATACAGAACTTCGCAATCGTGGTCATTAAACTTCTTCAGACGATTAGCCACGTTTTGGGAAATGGCATATATCCTTTTGGCGCCAAGAAAGGCTTCTTCGTCGGCAAACTTAATGAAGGCACGAATAGATTCTCCTTCCTTCTTTTCCTTGCTCCATAAAGTCCCTAGACCACACACCTCACTCTCCCAAAGGTCGTAAGCTTGACGATGCTGATGGCACAGCCAAATTATTTTATGTGGATGAGAAATACAGTAAGCGTTAAACTTCAGTGATATGACGCGATCGATTCGCTTGCCGTCAGCTTCTTTCAAATTTAAATTCCAGCAACTGGTGACGTGATCACCAATACATTTGGCAGGATACCATTTAAAGGGAATTGTGACCGTGACGGCCTCATGCCCCCTTGCATTCAACTCGTTGACCAAACTGTCGGCCAGTATCTCCGCCCCGCCTCTCACGAAAGGAATTTGGGTATTCAGCACGGCAATTCTCATAACCCATCTTCTTGGTCATGTCTCTGAAGGTATTCCAGAGACTTGCTAATTTCTCCAACAAGTTCTTCCAAGCGCCCTGATAAAGCCCAGCGACTCAGGTCGAGTTTCGCCACTTCTTGCAAACTGCATTTCAAATCTGTGACTACATCCACGGCTTGGGATAAACGTTCATCATGTCTTTGCTGAAGGGCAAAGGCTTGACGCCTCCCCGCCTCCATAAGTTCAAGAGATTGGCGAATAACTGAAATCGTCAGCTCATGCAGGTCACAAAGTGAACGATCCAAGGACTTTCTTCGAAAGGCGCGTCGAAGAGGATTGAGCCACTTGAAACCCTTGTCGCGGGAAAAGGTCAGTTCCCGAACATCATGAATTCGGTGCAGCAATTCCTTCAACTGGCTCTGTACCTCGACAAGTTCCTTCACATCATGGCGGCAAGAACCGCTTAAGCCCGAAATCTCGGAATTTGTTTTTGCTGCCCAGTTCTTGAACTCAGCAAAAACATGCTCCAAATCAATATTTTCTCTATGCTTATCCACGACCCCTGAAGGATTAGGGTCAAGTGTTACTACTTGAGACACAGGCTAAGATTCACCAGAAGGGGGTTGGCCAAAAGAAGAAATTAAAGGCCGCCAAGAGCCGACTGGGATGGGTCTCGAGAAAAACTCGAATCCCGAAAACCTAGAATCGACCTTGGTACTCAGCCGAATTTAAAAATCCGTCAATGAGATCAAAGGCGCTGCCGCCATTGTTGAGCACCCCTACCCAGAAGTCGAAACCCTCCTGCTCAGGCGCTCGGCGAAGCAAGCCGTAATAAAAGGCAATGACACGGATTTGGTTCAAGGAATTCGTCTGGTATTCCTCAGACTCCGAAAAACCAGTCATAACCGAACCCCTTGAAGCGCCACCGTTCAAGCTGTTGGTCCAGAATGTGAGACCGTCGTTATCCGGTTGACGCCCCAGAACGTTGGTGTAGACGAGGGTTGCAAAACCAGCATTGTCAAGACTTCCGTACCTGTCGGTGAATTCTTGGGACCCGGCAAATGCGTTGGAAATATCATTTAGGGATACGCCGTTCAATTTCTGGGTAATCCAGTAACTAAGTCCTTCCGTGTCAGGAATCCGCAGAAAATAAGCTTGGTAAAGACGGGAGACGGGAGCCACCTTTTCCTGAAATTCGTCCGAGAAGACGAAAAAATTCACCACGTCCGCTCGCTTGATCGATGCATTGTCAAGGCCATTAACCCAGTAGGCGAGACCATCAGCATCGGGTTCGCGACCCAGAAAGTCCAAGTACTGTTGCATCACGAACTGCGTACTTGTAGCAGTCGGCAAACCTGAGGACGATGCGTTTGAATCAGTCGTCCCATTCGAGTCCGGAGCTGTGGGCAGGTTTCCGGTATCAGGCGTAGTATCCGGTTTTCCGGTGGGATCAGTTTTTCCGCTGGCAATTTGATCAAGCGACTGCCAAGCCGAGGTATCCCCATCGGGAGAGGTTTGGCTATTGGAGATATCCTGCTGAGCCTGATAGGTCGTGCCGTTGTAGATAATCAAGTCTCCGGATGTGTAATTAGAGCCGGAGGACCATGTGGATGGTATGTCCGCAAAGAGATACGCAATGGCTATGGGCAGGGAAAGGATAGATAGCAACAGGGCGCGAGGCTTCATGTGTTAATGTCCTGAAGGTTGATTTGGGTGGGTTTCCTTACAAAGCAAAAGACAATTTCCAATTTCTCTAATAAAAATGCAAGCTCCATTTAGGGCGATTTTTTTTCTGAGAGAGATTTTGCCGTAACGAAACAAAGAGGTAAATTATAAGAGCGATAGACATAGCTTAAGGCTTGAATATCCCACAAGCAAGTGATCTTTCCACGAAGAAGGCGCAACAATTTCGCAACAACCGAAACAAACTGACGAAGATAGAGAAAGTGGTTTACCGAAAAAAGGAGTAAATCCCAAAGTTTTCTTACAAAAAAATTGCTTTCCTAAGGAAATCATGATGGATGAAAGGTTTTCATCCCCCCCATTTCCTGACCCAGAAATTGGCCACGGCTTAGCTTTCGTAATACTTGTGTATTATTATAGATGAAGACATCAATGAAAACTCGACATCATCTCTTTCTGAAATCCATTTCCGCAATCCTATGGATTGCTATTACGGGAGTCGCCGTTCACGGCGACGGCAACCAGACCGCCAGTGGACCCGACGATCACAACCACACCGACCCCGGGCACCAGGACCACAACCAGACAGCCGGAGGGCCCGGAGACGGGAACCACA
>CAZWTI010000354.1:0-3373 GCA_964637065.1 uncultured Puniceicoccaceae bacterium | reverse complement strand
GCGGCGCGTACGCAAAGCTTGGGCCAAAGCTTCGGTCTTCAGGCGCTTGTAGTAAACCGGTGGTTCCTCAAAAGACGTTAGTAAGTCAGCGGTCGTTATAAGGGTACTCAATTCAACATACATCTTGCGACTATATCCTTTGGGAAGGGCGAAAACCAACTGTCCGGGCCTAAGCTCCTGGGTCTTTTCCCCAGAACGCCGCAATTCAACTTCTCCAACCAAACCGATAAGCTTTAGACCACCGTTCGTAGTCACGCCAAACATGACGGCAAAAGGATCGTCACTCGCTAGCTCCAGTTCCGCAAATGGCGCTTCCAGACGCAACTTGGCGTCATCCTCATCGGCGCGAAGGGCATAGGCGCCAGAATGAATGCCGAGGACATCCTCTGTAAGCAACGAGAAACTGCAGGCATCCACAGCTCGAAGGCTCAGGTCTCCCTTTCCCGGCAACTGAAGCTCAACACCCGACTTGGAAGTGACCGTAACCCGTCTGCCAAGGCCAAAGGACTCTCCCGGCTTAGAGAGACTTCGTGGTTCCCACTTGCCTCGAATAAGTACGGAACCAAAAAATTGACGCACGTCGACCTCCTCCGGTTCCTCAAGTTGGGCAGAAACGTTGGGTTTGGAACCTCTATTGGTTTTCTCTTTGTAACGGGCCACGATTGCCCGTCCCTTGGTAATGCGCAAAGCCCGTTCTACCTTTTCCCGCAAAGGCTGATTTGGCTTTGTTTTCTGTTCGACCAAACTCATGGCCCTGTTCAAAGCTGAGACAGCGGCGGGGAAATTTCCATTCTCAGTCAATGCATCGCCTTCACTCAACAGGGCCAGAACCCTAGAACGAATCTCTTGGTCTTTGGATTCCCCCAAAAGAGCCAAAGGGAACAGTAAAATACAAAACAGCCTCTTTGGGCTTATCCTTGGAGAACAAAGCCGCAAACTCTTCATGGCCTTGTCGAACTAATCGAGAGCTTCCCCTAGAACGAGTAGTTGAATCCCATAGTTACGCCACCCAGAAAGTCCTCAAAATCCAAGTCGGAGATACTGGACCGTTTCCACATGTAGTTGGTGGAGGCGGAAACGTTCATCCACTCCGAAATCATATAGGACGCAAGAACCCCAAGCAGGTAAGTGGTGTCATCACGTCCGTTATTCGCACCTTCAGTGAACTCCATCCTGCTTAAGGTAGCGGATGGCGTAAGGGTAATCTGCTCCCCGATCGGCTTGATGTAAGTAAAGTTAAGGGTGTGTGTCCAAGCATCTTGGGCATTTACCGGTTGCTGAGCCAGTACGTTTGCAGCACCGCCCATAACCGCTTCGATAAAATTATAATATTCAGCATCTGCTATTTGCTGTTCAAGAGTGTCACCATTAGAAAAGGCATAACTGGTGCCTGCGGTAAGTGAGAGAATATCCCCCGAGGCCAACGGAAGGGTCTTGGTCAAAGCCAAATTGGGGCTGTTAGAGTATGAAATGACGTTATCGGCATGAAATGATATCGGGCGGACATAAGCGTGTCCCAATGAAAGTGTGTAATCATCAGGAAGTATTATGGGCAAGATAACCGAGGCGATCTGAACATCCACATCGAAATCCTCCATTTGATCACCATGATCCTTGCCCGGGTCGGTATAGGTTCTCATGTGCATGAGCGAGAGCGAGGGAGTCAGAAGGACGTCATCGCCAACGCCGTATTCACCAAGCCCCATGTTAAACGTCAAATTCAGAAGTGCCGTAAAGCCATCTGGTTGGTATCCCGCAGAATCTTTACCCACCTTCATGGGGTTAGATGTGTAGTTGTAACCCATACTGAAAGCCAAGGCAGGCGTAAGTCTACCACTCTTCACATCCACAAGGCGCTGGGTTCCCATGGCATCGCTCTCTCCAGCAGCCTGAAGGGCTCCCGCAAAGAAGTCGGAAGGCAAAAAAGGAACCACAGGTGCAGTTGCATTGCCCTCGGCAACGGCTGTCGCATTATCCTCAGCCTGAGGGATTTTCTTCGCTGGTTCGGGTTCTGCTTTGGCAGGCGCGGCGGGGGGAACCTTCTTCGCCGGTTCGGGTTTTGGCTCGACTTTGGCAGGTTCGGCAGGTGGAGCCCTCTTCGCCGGTTCGGGTTCTGCTTTGGCAGGTTCGGCAGGGGAAGATTCCGGGGCAGTTTGAGAAACTTTTAAGGGCTTGGGAGTTTCCTTGGATTCTTTAAAAATAAACTCTGTTCGGCGTTGTCCTTTTTTGTCCTCAAAGACAGTCCGTTTTTTGTTTTGAGAGATTATTTTCCGAGGACTGGTGTCCTTTGCTTGCTTCTTGGAAGAAACCTTTGTCTCCGTAACGTCTTTGTCCTCTTGACCCCATACAGTGGCGACCAGAAAGAAGGAGGAGAAGAAAAGGATGAAATGACGTGTTTTGGCGTAGAGTAGAAAGATCATAATCTTTGTGCCATATTTTGCACATCGTGACTTCATGGCAAGTCCGAAAGTCACTGCAACAGTTACAGTGTTTGAAGTACGTCTTTTAGGCGCAGATCAGGAGTTGTCTTCTGCAAGCAGGCAATCCGGACAGAAGGTACGAACCGTCACCTACCCTCAATCGTGATATTTCCGCCATGCTGATTAAAAGCGGGGCGAGAATTCAGGAGATGGACGCCATAACGCACATTCTGGATGAAGTTTACGCGACCATACTGCTTGTTCTGGGAACCGAAAGTGGGATACTTGCCGTCCACAGCACCATAAAGGCTTCTCAGCTTTACTTTAGTTTCTGAGGGGAAGGATACGTTCATCAGGTTGATCGTCATGGCGTCCATCAAGATTCGCTGCATATTGTCGGAGAACAGCAAGTTGTCGGCGCTGATTTCCTCGAAGGCGCGTAGGTGCACGAAGTCCGGCCCCCCGTTGCCTGAAGTACGCATGGAAGCGTTGTTAATGACCAAGCTGTCGAGCGAACGTACGAAAACTATGCCTTCGGCACTCAAGTCGACGTTGATCACCTCCAAGGTATCGAGTGAGCTTACCTCTATGAAATCACCACCGTAAGATACTGAAGCCCTTTCCTCGGCAGTGCCTTTGGGCAAGGAAACACTCCCCGCGGAGAGAAGAATCAAACCTTCCCAAGCTGAATCGAAAGCCTCGTTCTCATTGCGGAAGGCAACGTTTCCTGCGATGGTGAGCTTATCCACTCCGGCAAACATGAAGGCTCTGGTCTCGACGCCGCCATAGACTCCGGAAAGGTCATAAGAACCGGCGTTGACCGTCACCGTCTTGCCGCCCAAAACTTTGATTGGAGGTCGCTCCTGTCCCTCAGGCGGGGTACCCATCGCATCGAAGACTTCCACCACGTCCTTGAAGAACTCACTGGCGGAGGCTTGCTGGTATGAGAGAAC
>CAZWTI010000353.1:0-5388 GCA_964637065.1 uncultured Puniceicoccaceae bacterium | reverse complement strand
CGACGGCAGCATCACCGCTGCCCTTAGTGATACGCGGAAGTTTCGTGTGATTCACAAGAGACCGGAGGGCCGTCCCATCCCCAACGTCCGCCAAGTTAGGCTGAAATCTAAGTTGGATGATTTTCAAGATTTTGAACGACGGGCCAACTTATCGGGATTGGGTGAGGTTATCGTAAAGCGTACCTTGCGTATCGGTCTTGTGGGGAGTCTTTATGACCTTCACACGGGAGAGCTTATAGCGTCTGCTGCCATTCGTCTTGCCGAGACGGAGACCTCGGTGGAGGAGATCGCTCGGCCTGTGGAAGGACAGAAGAGTAGGGAACTCATTACCAAAATCTCCGACGAGGCAGCCCGCCAACTAATTACTCGTACCCTTGATTGTATTTCCCCTCCTCGCGTCATTGCCAAGACTGGCAACCAAATCACCTTCAATCGTGGGAAGGATTTCGGTTATCCGCCGGGTCAACTGTTGGATGTTTTTGCCTTGGGTGAAGTCCTCAAGGATCCCGAGACCGGGTCTTCATTGGGACAGGAAGAGATTCTTGTGGGTACGGCCAGAGTGCGTCGAGTCACCAATCGCGTTAGCACAGCCCTTGTCTTGGACGATCACGGCATCGACAAGATGTGCGTTATCCGACCTGCCGCACCACCCTCCAAGGATTCTCTCGAATAGTGGTGGAGCAGCTATGCCGTATGAGTTCTCTCCTTCGGCTTAGCCTTGCGGGTTTTGTTTCGCTGGCCGGCTTTGCAGGTTGCGTCACCAGTCATTATGATCGTACCGAGGAGTTTCGCTTTTCTTGGAAAGTGGGAGATGTGCAGGGTGCTGCCGAGCAGGCTGCCAAATTGGCGAAAGAGGGACCAAGGCGTGACCGTCTCCTTTATAATTTGGAAGAGGGTGCAGCACGACGGGCTTCAGGCGATGGCTTGGGTAGCATGGCAGCGCTTGAAGCTGCGGAACGAGAGTACAAGGGCTGGTTCGGGGCACATCACAAGACCCAAATAAAAATTTCCGAGGAATTCTTTTCAGTCCTCGGTTCCGCTGAATGGAAACCCTACAAGACCCGCGTCTATGAGCGTGTGATGATGTGGCTTTACCAAGCGCTGAATTATATGGAAGCGGGTGATGATGGTCGAGCCAGGGCTGAAATCTTCAAGACGCGACAAGCTATATCCGACGCCAAGCTTCTCTGGAATAAGGAACTGGATGGGGCTCGCGAGGGCATGAAAAAAAATGGTGTAGATTTGGACAAGACTCTTGCCCTACCCGGAGCAACATCAAAAAACGACGAAATCCTTTCCCGGCTTCGCTCTCACGTTCCCGCAAATTTGCCCGAATTCGTAAATCCTGCCGCGCTTTATCTGGAAGCAACTTATTTCCTGCGTACGGGAATTTCTCCTTCGGATTTTGATAAGGCCGAGTTTTCACTCAGTGAACTGCTTTCCATTCATCCCGACAACCCATGGCTTCTCGAGGACCACGAGCAGGCAAGTCGAGGCAGTGCCGATCCGGAGCCGGTCACCTATCTTTTTCTAGAGACTGGTCGGGCGGCGTGTCGAACGGAATTTCGGCTCGAGTACCCTTTGTCTGTAACGGAGGTTCTTCCGGCTCAATTTGCCATGTGGCTTATGAACCCAACGTCTCGCATTCCATATATTGGCGTGGCTTTGCCTCGCTTGCGTATGAATCCTTCCCATCTGGAGGGATTGCAGGTGGAGGCCGAAGATTTGCCGACTTCCATTCGTACCCTGCCCTTGGCCGATCTAGATGCAATTATTGCCAAGGAATTTGAGAAGACCTACCCCCTCGAATTGGCTAAGGCCATCGGGGGTGCTCTGGTAAAGGCCGGCATTCAGCATGCAGTCACTGATTCCGTCCGGGATAAGGATGAGACCACTCGGGTTGCCACGGGTATCGGAGTGGGCGTGTTGGCTCATGCCACGACAAGGGCAGACCTGAGGCAGTGGTCCACTTTGCCGAAGAAGGTTCTCTTTTGCAAGTTCGTGACTCCCGCGAAGAAAAGGTTGACCCTGCGGGGCGTCGGGAGGAACCTTGTAAGAGAAGTGGAATTGCCGGAGGGACGAACCAATGTTTTATGGGTGAGGAGTGTAACGCCCTTCACTCCTCTTCGAATCGTAGCGAACTTTACCTTGGAGCCGAATTCATGAAAAAGATTCAATCACTGCTCACCATCTTGTTTTTAGTGGCTTTCGGATTTGCCGTTTCGGGTTGTGGGAACCCTGTCGTTAGCGCGGGCAAGACCGATCCAAATGACCAAAGTAATCAACCTGACTTGAAACGTGTCGAAATTGGAGGTTCGCTGGCCCGCGACCTTCAAATCGCAAGCGTCAATCAAGCCACCGTCAATGGTGACCTTTTGAAATTACAGGCCAATGTTCGAAACTTAAAGAAAGATGCTCGCCGCATCACGTACAAGATCGAGTGGATGGACGAGGACGGTATCGTGATTAACGACACGTCCGGGGTTTGGATACCTTTGCGCATACGTGGGGGCGAAACCGCTGCCATTCAGTCAGTAGCGACTACGCCGAAGGCCAAGAATTTTCGGATCAAGATGCAACAGGCGAAGAACGATTGAAACAAAGAAGGGAACAACCCGTCATGAAATCAGTAATCACCACGGTATCTGCTCTACTCTTGACCTTTTTTCTGACTAACTGCGGACCCCGCAGTCCCGTCGGTTCCAAGGCCGACGCCCGCTACGTCGACGATGGCAGTGAGGAAGGTCTCGTAAATCTGGACAAAATCAATTCGCAGGACTTCACGCGCGCGGCCAACAAGTTGCTTCAGGACTTGTATACAAGTGGGGCTTTGGTGAAGGCCCCAGCGCAACCAGCCGTTTTGCACGTCGGCAGGATTCGGAACGATACCCAGAGTTACTTCGATGTCGACCTTCTGCTTCAGTCAATGAAGCGGGATTTGATTTCCAGCAATCGCGTAAAGATTTCTACCACCGAGGGTCCTGGTGGAATTGGCGCTGACGAGTACGCCAAGGATGTCCGCAAGAAGCTTGAACTTACGGATGACCCAAAGGTGAATCGTCCTCGTCCCTACTTTTCCTTGTCTGGTAAGATTATCGAGGAAACCTCCCGTGTCGAAAAAGTTACGCAGAAGGATTTCTATTTCTTGCTCACCCTTACCGAATTGGACTCTGGCACGGGTGTCTGGTTTGGACGTGAGCTAATTACCAAGCAAGGACGGCGGGGAGCAATTGGTTTTTAGCGCGGGGCGAAGAGGACCTCGATGCTTGCTGCCTTCGGGATGCGAAGGCGGTGTCCTTCATCCAAGGTGATGTAATCTTGTAGCCTTAGGATGTCCCCACGTTGAAAGCTTTCAACAAGTTTGTTTTCTCTGGGATTCAAATCTCTAACCTGAATTTCATAGGTGTATTCTTTGCCATTTGTGTCGATGCCTATGAAAAAATATAGACCCTTTCTTTTCGATATAGGAGAGACGATCCGAAAAATGCAGGGGGTTCTCTCGAGCTCAACAGGTTTCTTTGGGGAGAGTGCAATGAAACTGAACTTGAGATCACGAAGATTGAGGTGAAGCGGAGCATTAATCAACTGAGTGGTTCGCGTGACTATGCCCTTGCGCACCTCGTGGCTTCGGTAGCGGGAATTTTTGCCGGCAAATGGACAGGGTAACCCGTTGAAGTAGGGCGCATGCAGGTTCAGTCTGTCTGTAGATGAGATTAGGGCGGCTGCCTCGTGAAGCCGATTGCTGATTGTACTTAAAGCCGGCTCAAGGATGAGGAGAAACCCGCTGGGCTTCAATTGTGCGGCGAAGTCGATAATTTTCTTTGAAGTGGTTTCCTTGTCTGATTCGCCCACGATTTCATTGAGAGCCGAGTTCAGCAGGATGAGGTCGAACTTTCTTTGTGATTGGTTTGCGGAAGTTACTTTCAGGTCGGCTCCTTCAGTCTTCAATTTTGTGTGCGGCCAAAGGTGGGGCATACCTTTGTGTAGCATTCGGAGGTAGGAGAGGCTTTTGTTCGAGTAGTCCACTGCCTTGAGTTCGATGGGGTTCTTTATCTTCCATTCCCGAAGAAGGTGTAGGGCAGAAAGTCCTGCAGAGCCGGATCCACAGCCTAGGTCAAGTATGCGTAATGGACCTTTTCTCGGCGGCTGCCAGTTACGGAAATAGTGAATTTCCGAAAGAACGAAGGCTAATTGGGCCCAAGTTCGCGGGAAATAGAAGTTTCCATAGGTGATGACCGAAATTTCGCGGGTGCCGTAGCTTTGAGGTGAAAAGCGGCGTTCCTTGTTGAATCGGTCGCTCTGAGATACGACTTCCTCTCGGAGAAGATGCAGGACCTTTGGCTTGCCCGCCACAGGCCACTTCTCGATGGCCTTGCGCCACCACCATCGTTCGAGTTCCTTGGGATAGGCAGCGATGCCAACCGTTGGAATCTTCATTATTATTTATCGAACACTCTAATTAAGAGAAAATTCCTTGGATGGTTTCTTCCAGTATACCAAGCTGGTTCCTTTTATGTGTTGTAGGCCCAATTGGTACTTTTTTTCTATCTTTTCCAAGGCTTGAGTTACCCCTTCCCATATTCCGTAGTCATGCCAGATAACAATGCCTTCTTCTCGCGTGATCTTAATTGCGGAATCAGTGTCTTTTAATACATAATCATAGGCGTGTGATCCATCAACGAATGATAATGAGCACGAATTGCTATAAGGCGTGAAGTCAAAAGTCGCGGAATCGGCGAAATGCCTATTTATTCTTCTTAATAAAGCGTGGTTTTGCTTTTGATATTCTTTGAATCTGTTGTTTTTTTGTTTTTTTTTCACTAGATGGGTCTCGCCTTTGGCTAGCGAAAATTGAGTTTCGTTATCCTCGGGCAAATCCAACGTATGGACAAAGCAAGAATTTGGAGAGGCATAGGCCAGATTCAATGTGGTTCTTCCGTCAAAAGTACCTATCTCAAACAAATTGCTTCCCTCTTCACATTCTGAAGCCAATGCACAAAGGATTCCAAGCTCGCTTATCCTGATGTTCCCGTTGTTTTTCCTGGACTCCAAGATTTTTATGAATCTTTTCTTAGTTAGCTTTTTCCAAGAAATTTCAGGCAAACTAGTCTTCTGCAAGAATCTGTAGCTTTTCTTTCTTTGCTTTTTAAGGATTCGGGATAAATGTGAAAAAGGAAGGTAGATTTGAGTGCCATATAATCCGATGAGCATTTCTTTCATTGGATTATATCTGGTTACCTTGTTTTAGTTTAGAACTTGCCTCCATACACGGCATTTTGGCCTAGTTGTTCCTCTATTCGCAGCAACTGGTTGTATTTGCAGATGCGGTCTGTCCGCGATAGGGAACCAGTCTTGATCTGGCCTGCATTGGTGGCTACGGCGATATCG
>CAZWTI010000352.1:0-5373 GCA_964637065.1 uncultured Puniceicoccaceae bacterium | reverse complement strand
TTTTTTTCCACCAAGACTCGGGATTTGTAACATTTCAAGTAAACCCTTTGGCACGGAATCCAGAAGTTTTTTGTGGAATTCCAAGGTATCCGTTTCGTACAGGGTGGTTATTTTTTCCGCAAGTGCTCCACCAATGCCACTCATCTCCTCAAGACTTCCTTCGATGACTCGTTGGTCAAAGTCCTCGATGGTTTCTAACACTCGAATTGCCGTCTGGTAGGATCTGATCCTGAAAGGATTTTCTCCCTTAAGCTCGAGGAGGATGGCTATCTCCTGTAGAATTTCTAGAATTTCTGCCTTCTTCATCGTTTTGTTTTCGCCTAATATGCAGGAGTTTCATACCCTGTTGTGCAACAAAGCATTTGCGAAAATCGTCCTTTTGGAAATCTTATGGCTAGACAAAATGTTGCAACTTACCTTTAGCGATCAAAGCATGGACGAGGTTAATGCCCTGAGTCATTTCGAACAGTTGGAGCTCATGGAGACGCTGAGTTCCCTTACCGCAGAAATCTTAACTGAGGGGGGATCGCACATCGGAAGATTCCGTAGAGATGGGAAGATTTTCCACAGATTGCGGGTGGGTGATCTCAGGATTTATTTCGAACATGAAAAAGACTCCCTTCACTGCCAATATATTTTAAAGAAAAATACATTTAGCGATTTTGTGATTCGGTGCAAGTTGCCAGTTACCAGCGAAAGAGACCTTGAAAAAAATCAGTCTTTTTGGGAGTACCTCGAAAGCCTTGGTAAGAAATCGAATACCGAAAAGCCTACCGATAACCTGTGAACAAATTACCAAGAAGAGAAAAGTTGTTCGCCAACACTCCCGAAAATCCCTTTTCGTTTACTTTCTATTCGCATTTTTTGATTTTGTTAAATTACTGTTTTTCAATGGTTTATTCTTTTTATTCCAAGATTAAGAGAAACATATGAGGATTAAGATTTTCTTTTCTATTGTCTTTAACTTATAAATATCATTTGCCGGTTCCTCCCATTCCCATCAAATTCCCCTGACGATGAAGTTCAAAATCAATCGAGACTACTTCAGTTCTGGTTTACAATTAGTAACGAGCGTTGTCGGAACACGCAAGACTATGCCGATATTGCAAAATGTGCTGATTGAAGCAGAAGACGGCAAAGTCTCCCTTACCACAACAAATCTCGACCTAGGAGCAAGGTGTTCTATAAAAGCTGAAGTTTCTGAACCTGGGACCGTTACTCTGCCGGTAAAAGAGTTGGGAAACATTGTGCGCCAACTGGCTGACATGGAAGTGAGTGTTGAGACAGGCACTGAACCCAAGGCGAAAATAACGACCAGAGGTTCTGTGTTTAATGTAATGGGAATGGAAAGTGCAGAATTCCCACCTCTCCCCACCTTGGAGGGTCAGCGTGAATTTGATCTCGAACGTACCGAGCTTGTCCAAATGCTGAAAAACGTATCCTACGCCCAGTCGGTTAACGAGGAACGCTACATGCTCAAAGGAGTTTACTTTTTCTTGGAAGAGGAAGAGCTCTCGTTGGTTGCAACAGATGGACGCAGGCTTGCACTTACTAGTAGAGGACTGAAAACAAAAAATGGAGAAGGTGGGGAATTCATCCTCCCAGCATCGTCTGTTTCGGAAATAGAGCGAATGCCAGACTTGGGACAGACAACTCGAGTTTCCTTTACAGATAGGCAAGTCGCTTTCGAAATGAAAGTTGATAAACTGGAAAAAGAAGAAGAAAACGAAGGAGGTTTCGTAGACTCAGTCTACCTTGTTTCGAAAGTAGTCGAGGGAAAATATCCAAACTACAAACAAGTCATCCCGAAAGACAGCTTTAACCGAAGTGAAGTGGAGCGCGAATTGTTGCAGGAGTGCGTGACGCGAGCGTCTCTAGTTTCTGACGAGAAGGTAACCTTCCGCATTAAGACAAACGAGCTGGAGATAACAGCCCAGAGCATCTTGGGAGATGCATGCGAGTCTATGGCAATTGAATATTCTGGTGAAGATTCTACGGTTTCCTTCAACCCGCGCTTTTTGCTGGATCCACTCAAGGCACTGACGAAAGACAAAGTCACATTTGAGTTTCGCGACGACATGAGTCCGGGAGTATTTCGCACAGATGGCCCCAAAGAAGGCGACCACCTCAGTTTTCTATGTGTGGTCATGCCTATTCGCACAGACTAGTTGCATCCCCCCTTCGTACCACGAAAGCGGCATGTTCGACCTGCCGAGTGACGCAACAAGCATTGTCCTTGGATGGGCAACTTTGATTTCTGGGATTTTGGGAATGGGGGGGCAATGGCTGAGTGCTAGGCTAGACCATCCTCTCATGGGAATTTTTTCCCGCTGGGCCCGTTGGCTTCTTTTCACTTTTGGCTTTGCTTTTGTCGCACTGGAGTTTGAGTGGGTCGTGGCTCAACGACCGCTTTGGATTCTTTTGGCCATATCGTTTCTTATCTGGTTTTTGATCCAGACAATTTATGTGTGGTTTGCGATACGCAGGTTCAGCCTAGCGGATCTTCCCGTCTTCCCAAAATTTGTTCTGCGGGAAGACTTGGGAGAATGGCCCACCCAATCCCAGTTTATCCATCTTCGTGAATGGTTGCGGAAAAAGGGATATGAACAAATAGAGGCCTCACATGCTTTTCTAGGTGAAGAAACCCTTCTCCGAACCTTTAACTTCGAAGACTCGGAAAAGACCGTTCGAATACAGGTTGTCTTTACGCCAAGCGAGCCAGGGCCAACCCAAGCAATTTTTACGCTCTCATCCTTGACCTCAAAGGGGCTGCGTTATGTTACGGACAACGCTTTTCTTCCTCGCGCGGAGATTTTGCCGACAAACTGGAAGTTGAAGCGAACTCCACTTGTTCGCTCGATAGCCAAACTTGAGACCACACATCTAGAGACTATGAAAAAAACAGGGGAAGAATTCTTGGCATGGGAGGAAACCCCCTTAGAAGACGCCAATGAACAACAACGCATTATAGAAAAAACAAATGTGGATAAAGGAATACTGTTCGCCAAACACCTACGAGAGCGAAATGGAACATTCACATCCGAAGGCCGCTACCGCATGTGGTTAGAACTTTGGTGGCTCAAATACTTTGGCTTTTCAAAAAAATAAAGGTACGAATCAGCCGCCGACATAGTGCATCTCAACTTTTTCCCCTCCAACTTTCTTGTCAAATCTAACCTCTGAGTAGCGGTCGCTTCTTTTTCCCCACAACCCAGAGATTGAAGCAAATAAATCCTCGTCATCCGAGGTAGTTCGCAAGATTTCTTTAATGTCAAATCCCTTAGTTGCAAAAAGACATGTATAAACGGTTCCATCTGCAGTCAGTCTAATCCTGACACAGTCTTGGCAAAATGGTTGGGTTACGGAGGAGATTAGACCTATTTCCCAACCATTCCCCTTCTCGCGAAACCTTCTGGCCACTTCTCCGGGAATTCTCGATTTAATGGGCGTTAAGTCAAAATCTTCACTTAAAACCTGAACAATTTCATTTGCGGAAAAAACCTTTTCTTGCAACCAAGTGTTATGGTTGCCCACATCCATGAACTCTATGAACCGAGTACAAACTCCGAGACTTTTGCCATAATGGGCAATTGGCAAGATTTGGCTTTCATTTATCCCCCGCTGTACCACCATGTTAATTTTTACTTTTAAACCTACATTCAAGGCAGTCTCTATACCTGCAGTTACTTGTGAGGGTGATGACTTGCCACCGTTGATGTCACGAAAAATCTCACCATCCAGTGAATCGAGGCTTACAGTTATCCGATGAAGTCCGTCACGAAAAAGAGCTTCTGCAAATTGTTGCAGAAGCTGTCCGTTTGTAGTTAGCGCAAGATCCTCTACCTCGGGAATGCTACTCAGCATTTTGATCAAGGTGCTTAAGTCTCGCCGAAGCAAAGGTTCACCGCCCGTCAACCGCACTTTTCTGGTGCCCAATTTTGCAAAAACTTTAGCTGTCCGGGTTATTTCCTCGAAAGAAAGAATTTCGACTTTCGGCAAAAACTTGTAATTTGGGGTAAAAACTTCGGACGGCATGCAATACCCACACCGAAAATTGCAACGGTCTGTAACCGAAATTCTCAAGTCCCTAAGTGGACGACCGAGACTATCTTTAACTAAAGCCACTTTTAAATTTGAACAAGAAATTTAAACTTAGAAAAGAAACCTATCCAGAACTTAAGTAATGAAATCGCTAATCACGGTAGAAGAGGCAACTCGCCTGATAGACAACTCAATAAACCCACTTGATGCCGAAATCGTTTCTCTTTCACAAGCAACTGGGCGAATTCTGCGCGAACCATTGCTGGCAGATCGTGACTTTCCGCCCTACGACCGAGTAATGATGGACGGCTACGCAATTTCTGCGACATCATGGCTGGGAGGAAGGCGCTCTTATAGCCTCTCGGGAGAACAGTCTGCTGGTTCTTTTGGGGCCAAGCTTGCCTCGCCCGAACACTGTGTTGGTGTAGCCACAGGGTCGGTTTTGCCGAATGGAACGGATGCAGTGCTGCCAGTCGAGTGGTCCGAAGCAAAGGTAGAAAACATTGTTTTTGCCGAACCAACAGACAAACAGGTGGAAAGCTGGCTGTTTGTCCATCGTCGGGGATCAGACCATTTGGCGGGTACTGAACTTGTGGCGACCGGTATCAGGCTGTATCCGGCAGAGGTCGCGATAGCAGCCTCTTGCGGATTTGCACAGTTGTGCATGTCTCGCCGTCCGAAGGTGGCCATCATGGGTTCGGGTGATGAGTTGGTGCCCATAGAAGAGATTCCCGGACCTCACCAAATAAGACAGTCAAATGTTCATGCCCTAGCAGCTTCTTGCAGGATGATGGGTTTGGCTAATCCCGAAATTGAACATGCCCCTGATGATCCGCTTGCCCTTGGCGAGACTCTTGAGCGATTGTCGACAGGTTCAGATGTGTTACTTTTAACGGGAGGTGTTTCTAGAGGGCGCAAGGATTATTTGCCTAATGTCCTTATCGAATGTGGTTTCGAAAAGATTTTTCATGGCGTTAACCAAACCCCTGGAAAGCCGATGTGGTTCGGAAAAATGCCCAATGGGCCCCTTGCCTTCGGATTGCCGGGCAATCCCATTTCCGCAGTTGTCGGATTTGTGCGTTATGCCCAGCCAGCCTTATGGGGACTCCAGGGATTGTCAGGTTCCGCCCCCCCTCTTGTTCAAATGGGAGCATCTTTTTACTTTGCTCCACAGAGATCAAAGTTTCTTCCCGTGTACATAGAGGAAACCACTGCTGGAATCCGACATGCCCTTCCTTCTTCTCCCAAAAATTCAGGAGACTTGGCCGCACTAGTTGGAACGGATGGCTTTGTTGAGCTGTCGGCTAAAAAAGATGTTTTTCCAAAGGGGCT
>CAZWTI010000351.1:0-2830 GCA_964637065.1 uncultured Puniceicoccaceae bacterium | reverse complement strand
AGCGTCATGGACTTCATCCATTCTGATTACGCGGTGATCAACGCCAGACTGGCCCAACACTACAGAATTCCCGACGTTCATGGCGTCCGGTTCCGCAAGGTCCCCATCGAGGCTAAACACAACCGCGGCGGTCTCCTGACCGGCGCCGCAATCCTGACGATGAACTCAGACGGCAAGGACTCCCATCCACTCACGCGCGGGGTCTGGATGCTGGAGCGCATCCTTCACGACCCGCCTCCCCCACCTCCTCCAAACGTGCCCGAGGTGGACCTCACCGATCCGGAAATCTCAAAGATGACCTTGAAGGAACGAATCGCGAATCACCGCGACGACCCCGCCTGCTATTCCTGCCACGCCCGCATCGATCCCTGGGGAATCGCCTTCGAGAACTACGACGCCATGGGTTCCTTCCGCAACTCCATCAAGGGCAAGTCTGTGGACGCCTCCTCGGAACTTATCAACAAGCAACCCTTGGACGGGATGGAGGGCCTGAAACGTTACCTGCTCGCGGAAAGACAGGATCAGTTCGCCCGCGCCATCGTCCACAAGTTGACCGCCTACGCTTTGGGCAGGCACCTGACTTTCGCCGCCCACGCCGACATCGAGGAGCTGACGAAACAGTTTAGAGGTAAGGGCGACCGACTCCGCGACCTCCTCCACATTCTTGCGCAAAGCCGCATTTTTCACTTCAAATAAGGCGCTTACGTCTATTTATTGGAGAGGAAGCAATGACTTCAAAAGCAAGCGTACTCTCGCGCAGAACCTTCCTTCGCGGCTCAGGAATCACCTTGGCCCTTCCTTGGCTCGAAACGTTTGCGTCGGCCAACCCGGCTGCCAACCCAAGGCCGAAACGCTTCGTCAGCATCTACCACCCCGACGGCGTGGGCGTCCCGCTTCGGGAAGATCCGGCCTGGAAGGATTGGAGCTGGTTCCCTCATGGCGGGAAAGGGGAAAAAGACTTCGAACTGACCAAGGTGCTCGACGTCTTGGAGCCTCTGCGCGGCGACGTCACAATATACTCCGGTCTTTCCCATCCGGCGGTACGGCGCGTCCACGGACACTCCAACGCCGACCAGTACCTGACCGGCGCGGACACCAAGGGACACGGCCCCTACAAGAACTCCATTTCCCTTGACCAACTCTATGCCGAACATGTCGGCGATGCCACTCGGCACGCCTCTCTCGTCATTTCCACCAACGGCGGCATCGGCGGACCGCGCGGAGCCCAGACCCAGTCCTTCAACCGGGAAGGCCGCCCGATCCCGGCCATGAACAAGCCCAAGCAAATCTTCGACATGCTCTTCGTCGCTGACGGCAATGAAGCCGCCGGCCGGCTCTCACGGAGCAAGAGCGCCTTGGACCTCCTCCTAGAAGACACCCGATCCCTCGGACGGAAGCTCTCCAAACGCGACCAAGACACCCTGCAACAGTACCTCGACTCCGTTCGCGAAACGGAGGTCAAGCTGACCAAGGCTCGGCACTGGCTGGACCCGCCGCTTCCCGACATCGAATCCTCGAATCTGCACTTGGAATCCGGACCGGCCGAGGCCAAGCAGTACTTCCAAACCATGTACGACCTGATCTACCTCGCCTTCCTGAGCGATTCCACCCGCGTGGCCACGTTCCAGTTGGGTCGGGAAAACGGGGGCGGTCCTCACGATTTGCTCTCCAAGGCCGTCGGGTTGGGGGGAGCCCATGGGCTGACCCATTCCGTGAAAGGCAAGAGCGGTTGGCAAAACCTCGGCACCTACAACCGCTACCAAATGGAGGAGTTCGGCCGTTTCGTGAAGAAACTCAAGGACACCCGGGAGCCAACCGGCGAAGGGAGCATACTCGACAACACCTTCGCCATGCACGGCTCGGCCTCCAGCAGCTTCCACCTTTCCCGCAACTACCCCATCGTCTCCGCCGGCGGCAAGAACCTCGGCTTCAACAACGGTCGCTACCTCCGGTACGTCAACCTATTGGAAGACGGCAGCCTGCCCGGCGCGGGCGTCACCAGCGACTCCGGATGGAGAAGCAACGTCAAAGAGGAAGACCGACCCTTGGGCCATCTATTCGTGACCATTCTTCAGAGGCTCGGTGTCGAGTCAGATACCTTTGGCGGATACTCGGGCACGCTCGAACGCGCTTGAATCGACTTTTTTCAGCTTTTCTGTTCACGGTACTTGTTGCCGTGAATTCGGGGGCCTCCGACCCCCCTCACCATTGGCAGTTGGACTCCCCGAAGGATTCCGCCGTTGCCAAAAAGGTGGGATAACCAAGGAGGTTGTGAGCGTGCAGGGACAATCTTTGGCGTTCGATGACGAGGCGATGTTTTCGGCGAAGGTTAGGTTATGGCGGCAAGGACAACGAGCAGCACCAAGCCTCCTCAGGCATCAGTTCCGACGCCGGCCGACGCGACAACATGCACTACCCCGCCCTGCCGCTCTCCAATCTCTACCTAACCATGCTCCCGAAGCTCGGTGTCGGAACCGAGAGCTTCGACGACAGCACGGAAACGTTTAGCGGGGGGGTTTAGGGAATCTAGCCGATGCCCGTCGTTTCGTTTAGAATACGGCGAAGGACATATGATCAGGACCTAGTTCAATTACTTGTTACCTTGACCTCGTGCCAAAAGGCCCACTCGTTTCTCCAGCCGCAGGGGAAGATTTCCAGTTGCAGGTTGATGGTCTTGCCCGCGTAGGGCGTCAAGTCGACCCTCTGGGTGAGCCACTCGTCGGTGACCGTCCGGGACGAGACCGCCCGCTTCGAAACCACCTTGCCGTCGACTTTCACGCGCAACTCGAAATCACCGTGCGGGTGATGGCTGACCGTCACGCTCAAACCC
>CAZWTI010000350.1:0-12235 GCA_964637065.1 uncultured Puniceicoccaceae bacterium | reverse complement strand
GTTGGAACATGAAGGCACGTCGCCGAATTCGAGCAAGCGCCTCGGCGGACAGTCGCGCCAACAGAGCTATTCGTGAAGCCTTTGGCGAAAAATAGATGCGTACTCCTCTATCTCATTCTATGTTTCTGCTGACTCGGTTTTCCAATTGCTACGATGGGAGTCCTGCCCTAGGTGAATCGTAATCATGAGCGATGCCCTGAAGGAATTGGCCTCTATGCGCGAAGTTTACCGTGAGGGAGCCCTGCGTCGTCGAGACTTGAAGGCATGTCCGTTGGAACAATTTTCGAATTGGATGAATGCTGCGGAGAAGGCAAATCTATCGCACCCGAATGCTTGTACGCTTGCAACGACTGATTCCGCAGGGCAACCCTCTGCCCGCGCCATTTTGCTTAAGGGGATCGAAGACGGGGGCTTCGTATTCTACACGAACTTCGGGAGTCGCAAGGCTGTGGAACTGGACGACAACCCTCGCTCGGTACTGCATTTTCCTTGGTGGGTGATGCAGCGACAAGTTTCGGTGGAGGGTTGTGTGCAGAGAATGGATGAAGAGAGTGCGGAGCGATATTTTCGTTCCCGACCTCTTGACAGCCGTTTTGGAGCGTGGGCATCGCGGCAAAGTGAGGTATTGGATTCTCGCGAGACCTTGGAGAATGCTTTCGACGAAATGGTTGAACGTTTTGGCGGAGATCCTCCCAAGCCTTCTTTTTGGGGTGGTTTTCGGATGATGCCAAAGGCTATTGAATTTTGGCAAGGCCGGCCCGGTCGGTTGCACGATCGTTTTCTCTATCGGCAAAAAGACGACAAAGCTTGGACAATTGAACGCTTGTACCCATGAGCAAGAAACCTGAAGAAACCGAGCATGAAGATCGTCAACTGGACGAATTGCTTTCAATGCGTGGCAAGCCCTTCGGAGATTGGAAAGAGGAAAGGGAGTACCTCCGGCGAAAATGGGGCGAGCAAGGAAAGCGAATTCCCGTTGTACGCAAAGCAATGAATCCACAAGAAGACGAACTGCCGACGGTTGGGTCTCAGGAGGATTCTGCATGAGCTGGCAAAAGGTGCGTGAATACGAGGATATCGTCTATGAGAAGGTAGACGGAGTGGCCAAGATTACGATCAACCGGCCTGAGAAACGAAACGCTTTTCGTCCGAAAACCGTTTCCGAGATGTACGAGGCCTTTCTGGATGCTCGGGAAGATGCTTCCTTGGGTGTTGTGCTGCTTACAGGTGCAGGACCATACTCGGATGGGAAGTACGCCTTTTGTTCGGGCGGAGATCAAGGCGTTCGCGGCAAAGCCGGATATTTGGATGAGGAAGGTGTTCCACGTTTGAACGTACTCGACTTGCAGCGCCTTATCCGTTCGATGCCTAAGGTTGTGATCGCATTGGTCGCCGGATACGCCATTGGCGGTGGACATGTGCTCCATGTTGTGTGCGACCTCACAATCGCTGCAGAAAACGCAATCTTCGGGCAGACGGGTCCGAAGGTGGGAAGTTTCGACGGCGGGTTCGGTTCGGCTTATCTCGCTCGTATCGTGGGTCAGAAGAAGGCACGAGAAATCTGGTATCTCTGTCGGCATTACAATGCCTCGGAGGCATTCGAGATGGGGTTGGTCAACAAGGTAGTTCCCGTTGAAGAATTGGAAGCGGAGGGAATGAATTGGGCGAGAGAAGTGTTGGGGAAGAGTCCATTGGCTATCCGTTGCCTGAAGGCCGCCTTCAATGCAGACTGCGATGGTCAAGCAGGTTTGCAGGAATTGGCTGGTAACGCCACCTTGCTCTACTACCTGACCGATGAGGGAACCGAAGGTAAGGAGGCCTTTCTTGAGAAACGCGAGCCGAACTTCCGTCAGTATCCATGGCTCCCCTGACCCCAAGGAACGGAACTACTTCTCACCTTTACTCGAAATCCTGTTCTTGAATCTAGTTCGTTAATGCATGCCAATACTTGTCAAGGGCACAGGTCTTTCAAACATTTCAGAAGAGCAAGTCGATGATTCGCTCGTTTGCCACACGTGAATGTATTAATGCGTGCCTGGTTGTGGCATCGAGGATTTTGTTTTTGGCGAAACGGGTGACTTCTTCGGCTATGTCGACACCCGTAATTGTATTGAATGCTTTCGTTTGCTGGAAGGTCTTTCCGTCAAGCACGTCCAGCCGGACTTCAAATTGGGCGATCTCACCTGCAAGGACTCCCATTTGGTATCTTAGGTTTCCGAGTTCCTCGCTTAGTGCATCGAGGGCGCCGGAAGCAAGGCGGGTATCCTTAACGGTGAGGTGATCGAGAGTGGAGAAACCGATTGCATACAATTCAAGAGTGCCGCCTTCGGAATCAACTAGTACGGATTGTTCGGTAAGATTGCTTTTCTCGATTTCCGCATAGTATCCCCAAACGGTTGAGCTTCCGGCTTGCCGAGGATATGGAAAGCCGCCACCGTCTTCATTGACAACGAACTTGATTTCAGTTTCCCCGTATGGAGTTCCCGAGGTCTTTGGGTAATCTTCGTTCGTTTTGAACTGCTTGTAATCATAGTTGTTTGCGGGATGTGCGTACCAATCGAGCTCGTCTTGGTTTGTCTTGGAGGGGAAGTCCGTTCCGATGTCTTTATCGTGGAGGGAAACGCCTTGGTTTCCCGTGTTTGCAGTTGAGGTGTCGTTGTTGGAACCAAATTCAAGGGTGAAGTTGTCGAATGCTCCAACCAACTTTGCATTAGCTGAATCGGGAAAGTAAAAACAGTGTTTTGAACGATATTCTCCAGAATCGAAAAGAAGGTTTGCCCCATGATAGACCTTCAGCCTGTCTGATTGCCAAGTTGGATCCCACCAGAGGTGTAATGTCCCTCGTCTGGCTCCAATGTCCACTATCTGTTCCTGCTTTTCCCAACCACCATCGGAAACGCCCAAGACCGGAAAGCGATCTGCATAGTGAGCAGCCAAGGGATCAAATAGTCGCGTCCCAAACTGCTCTTCTGTTGAAAGCCCCCCCAAGTTTTTCTTTAGGGCGGAGAATTCCAAGTCGATGTTTTCTCGGTCATAATCGTTCAGGATGGGGTCGGTGGCTTGATAGGCTAGTTCTTCCATTCGGAGGATGAGCTGTTCGGCTGAATTCAACCCATCGACCTGCGTTTGCACGTAGGATAACGCATGTTGGATGTTGATGCGGGCTGAGTTTTCAGTCTTTAGTCGTGTTTGCAGACCGGATGAGAATCGATGTCCCCCAAAATCTTCGATTTGTCCCGAGACACCTGCGTACTTGTTGCCCGAAGATAGTAGTTTCGAGGAATGCAATAGCTCTCGCTGGCGCATGCGTGTGTGCACCATGTGAAGAGACGTATCGGCTGATGGACCGATGAGCATGATGGGTCGGATTGAAACGCTGTTGCGTCATCGTGCTCCCCATCCATAGAGAACCGACAACAGTCTTCTACTCATCGCATCCCTGCGAACAAAATTAAATTTCGCGCACGATGGACCGAGGGTCAAGTCATGATTGTTTTTTTATCGAATCTGCCGAAGCAGGTCTCGAAGTTGTTCCTGTAACTTCTTGTTGTACTTTTGGGCTTGTGCGGCGTCTTCACGAAGGAAGGGAATACGGTTAACGGCGGCGGTGCCCTTGACGCCGGAATTCAGGCCCGCCGCAACTCGCAGAAGTTTGGTTGCAGCTCCTTTGGCATCGGGATGACGAGGGTTGGCGCGTATGAAATTTTTCCATCGCTCGATTCCCTCGACGTCTTTTCGCACCTTATCAAGGATTTCGTCTGCTCGCTTGAATTGACTCAGTGACAAAGGACGCCATTCAACACCATCAAGGCGAACGGCCACTCGCCTGACGTTGGCAAAGGGAGTGCCTTGAGCCCACCAGGCGCTTTGAGAACGAGCAACGTAAGTGGCAACTCCCAAAACGTGACCGCTCCCGCTTAGAATGGGACCGCCACTGTTGCCTGGAATAAAAGGGCAAGTGACCTCTATTTCCTTCGGGCCCGCCCCCACCATTCGTCCGGGCAAGGGCGTCAGCACATTGAGTCCACCGCTGTTTCCTAAGGCGAAGCAAGGCTGTCCGATAAGCAACTTGGGAGTTCTCACTAGTCCTCCTGCAGCTTTAGGAACATGAAATCTAACTAGGTCGCGACCGTCCGCGGCCATTTCCATATGGTCAGGCACTCGTATGGGGCGTCCATCTACGTGAACTGCCCCGATGCTGGAGGAACCGCGCACGACGTGGGCGTTGGTTTCAAGGTAAGCTTTCCCAAGATGCTGAAGCAGGAAGCCAGTGCCCTGACTATCATTGTCACCCTTGATCAGGACCACGGCCTGAAGCGCGGATAGATTGGGGAGTGTGGGCTTTAGAGCAGTTGCGACATATGCCCTGTCGGCTTTACTTAGACGGGCAAGTGGCAAACGGAAGCTATGACCATCACTGCGACGAATTATGATTTCGTTTCCGAAAGCATCTACCAATCCCGCTTGGATTTGCTTGCCGTCGGAACTGGTCCAAGTTCGGGGGGCAAGCACCGCAAGGCAAGGAGAAATCATCACCGCCCAAAGTGAGATGCTTACGAGGAGGTTATGCATGCTTGAAACCCAATGATTTTCGATTTGGCTAGGCAATCCAATTGTTCGCAGCTGGTTGCACTCCATCAAGTCCCGAAAGATTTTGATTTGCGCCTACAGCTCATTCCAGATTGGTTTTATGGGTGGAATGTGAGATGACCACTTGAAGTTTTGAGGTTATGCAGATTTTTCTTCACTTGAATGATGGAAACGTCGGGCCTTTTACTCTTCCGAGGGTTAGTGCCAAACTTGTTTCAGGAGAGGTTGCTCCCGAAACCCTAGCTTGGCGCGAGGGTTTGGACAATTGGTATCCACTTTCTCACCATCAATGGGCCGAAGTAGGTATTTCGGCGAATGTGGCTCCCGTTCAACCTGCGCAACGCGAGCCGGAACCTCTGGTTGGGGAATCCATCATAGCAAAAAGCGAAGGATCTCCCATTTCCGAGCCTTTGCGGGAGGGGTCGGAATTTGAGGAAATCTCAGTCGAACCCGTAGCAGGGGAACCTGAAATTAAAGCTGAAGCAGAAACCAGATCCGGGGAACCGGAATCTGCTTTTGCAAGTTACACGGAAGAAGATTTCAAGCCTCCTTCCATGGAGGAAATGGACAAGGAAATGATTGGCCTGCGAGCCGAGCGAGAGCCTCTCGTCGCGCTTATTGGAGAAAAAGCCTTTGAGGCGGGAATCGAGGACGAGGAGATCGAAGATGCGAAGGAGGATGTTGCAGTTGCCCTGAGACAGCAGGATAAGGGGGTTATTGCGCAGGCTCATGCCAAGCTCGGTCAAGCAGTTCTCGCTGCTGGTGTGCATGACGATTCCATTGAGGGTCTACGTGAACGTGATCGTGAACTTTCCGACCGAATGTTAAATCTCCAGATGCAAGCTCGCCTGATGGGAGGGGTTGCATCTGAGAAGTCCAGAGGTTGGGCCAAGTGGATCGTAATCCTTTTCGCATTGGCCGTGATCGGGGGAGCAATAGCGGCTGCGACCTACTTAGAATGATGGTCTGCTGGCTCGGATCTGGATTTCTAGGTTCTAGTTCTCTTCTGTGGATTCATTGTCGGAAGAACGGTTTCCAAGCTTTTCATTAAGGAAAAGTATGGCTCCCATGTCATCCTTTGCCAACCGAAGCATGGCTATGATATCCTCGATGGTCTTTTCTTCTTCCACCTGTTCGTCCAGAAACCATTGTAGGTGGCTCTTGGTCGCGTAGTCGTTGCACTCGGTGGCGAGTTCATAAAGGTGGTTGATCGCAGCCGTGTTTTCGCGTTCTTGTGCAAGGGCGGTTTCAAAGACTTCGACCGAGTTACTGAAATCCGAACGGGGTTGAGGAATTCCCGCGAGATTGATCCTTCCACCCCTGTCGAGCAGATACCTGAAGAGACGCATGCCGTGGTCTACTTCCTCGTCGTGTTGTGCCTGCATCCAATGGGCGAAACCGTCCAGACTCAAGGTATCGAAGTATGCAGCCATCCCGAGATAGCTGTACGCAGCGGCGAACTCGTGGTTGATCTGTTGGCCGAGAGCTTCTTCAAGTCGTGTATCGATCATCGCAATTAATTGTTAACCCCTTCTCCGATACGACGGCTTTCGTTTTGGCTCAAGTGAATTCTCATTTCTGTACAATTTTCCAAGCCAGGCAGCTTTTTGTGTCTCAAGTCAGGGGAGAATGGTTTTGCCTGCCTTCAAGGCCATTAACTTTTGGGCAAGTGTATGTTGCTCACAACCATTTGTCCCGATAAAATTGATGCACTCAATGGAACCCGGAGGAGAATCTATATCCAGGGGGAAAGACTAAGATTTTCCATCCTTCGGAGATCGTCAATCCCCTCGCATCCCTCCTCGCTCAACAACATCAAACCCTGAACAAGAAGATCGCGGTTTTCCCACGAACGAGAGGAATTGATTAGAAGCCCGTTCAACCTTGGCGATCGAGACGAGCCTTCATTATGAGGTAGAGTTCCCTACTTATCCATGCGTCGGTGGCTGCGTAGCTAATCTGCGATGGGCTCAAGGGTTTCTTCTCCCAGTTGGAAAGTTGGGCTGATTTCGATATGCGAAAACCAAAAAAAATGGCGGCGAGGTTTCTCAATCCCGTTTGTTCAATCTTTAGATTTCCCGCAAGGTTTGCCAAATCCTCGAATCCGGCTGGTTCGAAGTCTTCAATGTCGCGAAGTTTCTTTACATCGTCCCTTATTGCTACACCGACCTTGATTATCTGTGGATTACTTAGGATGCCTGCGAGAGGTCCGAGCTTCTTCAGCGGACGAAGACGGAAGAGGAATGCTTGGTCGGCGGTGGCGAGTTGCAGGAGGGCGGCGGGATTGTTTGGCCCGCGACTGAAACTTGGACGAGACTCGACGTCAAATCCAAGTATGCGTTGTTTATTCAGGTGCTTGGCAAGTCGAGTTACGCTTTTTGTGTCTTCCGCGACACGGATCGCACCTTGAAAGCGAATGAGGGGAAGTTCGTTGATTTCATCCTTGGAAAGACGCTTCGGTAGATATTCGTTATGCTGGTGCTTTCGGGCGGACATCTTTTGGATAACTTGCGTTTCTACAGTTCGATTTCCAACCCGTCGTAGGCATTAAACACCTCGTGTGGATGTGTGCGAATCGATTGTGCGGTTGGCAAGCTTGGACGTGTGTGTTGAATTACTTCTTGGGAGCGCGAAAGAAACGTCTTGGTATGCCTTAGGAATTCTTCCATCTGAGCATCGGTTGATGCGGGGTCGTGATGGAAGATGGCAAGTTTCTTTACGCTTGCTCTGGCTGCAAGTTCCACTCCCATTATATTGCTTGAATGTCCCCAATCTTCTCTTGAGCCAATAGACTCAAAGTGAGTGTACGGGGCATCGAAAATGAGAAGATCGGCATCTTGAATGAACTCTACGAAGGGGTAGGTCGTACCGTGTGCCGGCAGTCGATGCTCGGCGTCAGTAGAGTAAACTGCGGAAGCCGTGCCGTGTTCGATACGATAGCCGTATGATGTGCCCGGATGGTCCTGCTCAAATAAGGTTATCCGACAATCAGCCACTTCCACTACATCTCCTGGGACATGCCTTTGGTATGCAAGTTCAGCCTGCATGGCGTCAGTGGAAATGGGAAAGTAGGGTGGGGCCATTTGATTTCGCAGAACTTCTTCGAGATCGTCGTGTCCGCTGTGGAACACGATTTTGTTGCCTGGGAAATAGGCGGGAGCAAAGAAAGGAATTCCCTGGACATGATCATAGTGAAAATGTGAAAGGAAGATATGGAAGGTCTTTTCCTTTGTCCCGGAAGTAAGAATTTCCTTCCCGAGCACTCGTAGTCCTGAACCAGCGTCGAATATAAGGTACTCGTCAGACCCCGCGTCGATTTCAACGCAAGGTGTATTCCCGCCCATCGTCCCGGAGATTTCAAATCCAAGCTCTTCGTCTACGAAGGAGCGAATCTGTCCCTCTGAGCGGAGCTCTTTTCCGCGCGATTCCATCAAGGCGATGATCACTTTTTCGCGAATTTCCATCGCCGTCAAGGCAATGGGAATGGATCCTCTGGTTCCGCGGAAGCGAACGATCATTGTTTCAGGTTTTGGATTCGAACGAAGTGATTGTGGTGGTATGGTTTAGTTCGTAGAACTATAGACAATGATGGCAAACCTTTATTCTTTGGCAAGGCGAACATAAGGAAAAAGGCTTGCGCGTATGGATTTGGCGAGGATGCTCGCTGTTAAAGTTTCCGAGAACCAAGAATCTTTCCTTTAATGACTCAGGAATACGATCTCAACCAACCGATTTATCAAGCAGGCGAATCTGCGATGAGCATGGCGAACTTGTTCGCCTACTTCGTCGATCCTAATTACCAGCGCGGCAACCTTTCGCGAATCTCTGACATGCATGTCAAGATTGGTCGTCCCGTGAGCTTTCGGATCGACGACGATCTTACCCCGGTACCTGATGGTGCTCCCGTTACGGACGACGTCATTCGATACATGCTTGGCATTATCCTATCGGAAAAACATCGAGAAATTACTTTTTCAGATAATCCCGAGGATGTGGATACCGGTTACGAATGGGTCGATGGTGGGGTCAATTTTCGTTTAAACATCTTTCGCGACCGAGACGGTCTTGCTTTTGTCATGCGGGTGCTTTCCTCCGTAATCCCCAGCATCGAGACGCTTGGTTTGCCTTCTGAGCATATATGGCGAGACATCACAGTGCTTAAGAGAGGTTTGGTTCTAGTGACGGGTGTAACCGGCAGCGGCAAGTCCACCACGATCGCCGCAATGATCAACCACATCAACCAATTTCGAAAAACTCGCATCATCACTTTGGAGGATCCCGTTGAGTTCATTTTCAAAAGTGAAAGTTCTATGGTTTCTCAACGGCAGGTTGGGCAAAACGTTGGCTCTTTTTCCGGTGGATTGAGAAGTGCCTTGCGTGAGAATCCCGACGTTATCTTTGTAGGTGAGGTAAGGGATCAGGAAACCGCGACTCTCGCCCTTAGCGCAGCGGAGACGGGGCACCTCGTCTTTTCCACCTTACACACACGCGACGCCAAAGGCGCGCTCAGCCGTATTGTCGATATGTTTCCCGCCGAACAGACAAAGAGCTTGTGTCTACAACTTTCCTTCAGTCTCTCGTACGTCCTCAGTCAGAAACTGGTGCCGCGCGCCGACGGCAGTGGACGTCTTCTTGTGATGGAGGTGCTTAAGAACATGCCTGCAATTGGAAATCTTATTCGTACCGGGAACTGGCAACAGGTCTACTCCACCATGGAGACGCAAGCCAAGGAAGGGATGATGACCATGGAGCAACACCTTTTGCATCTTTATCGACACGGAGCTATTACGAAGGAAGACGCCATCGCCTACACAAACGAGGCCAGTCTGCTAGACCGTATTGCCCAAATGGAAGCCGAGGCACAGACAGGCTGAGGTCGGGGAGAAAACTTCCATGACCTGCCGTATTGAACTTTTATCCCGGACAAGGTACTGAGTTGCTTTTTTGCAAACCTCGCTTGATTGTAGTTAAGCTTAAGATGAAGCACTTTATAGCATCCTTTGCGAAACGATGAAAAACGCGCCTTTCGTTCATATTCCAAGACAATGGGAACTTCCTGAGTCGCTCGTCACGGATCAATCCATTCATGGTCGCCGGCGAGAAATCATCAAGGGGCTTGGTCTTGTTGCCGCATCATCCATGCTGGGCATGGACCCCTTGCGTACTCATGCCGCTACTGCAGGGTTTCCTTCGAAGCTCAACAAGAAGTACTTGCTTCCCAAGGGAACCAAGCCGACGGCCTACAAGTACATAACCGGGTACAATAATTTTTATGAATTCACCACCGACAAGTACGAGGTTCGCTTTCGAGCCAACTTAGGTTGGAAAACCGAACCTTGGACCATCGAAGTGGGCGGTCTCGTTGAGAAACCACTGCAGTTGGACGTCGACAAACTGGTCAAGGAAATCGGTATTGAGCAACGAGTCTATCGTTTTCGCTGCGTCGAGGCTTGGTCCATGATCATTCCTTGGGACGGCTTTCAGTTAAACAAGCTCATCGCCAAGGCCAAACCCACTTCCAAGGCTAAATTTGTTAAGTTTTCGACCTTCTCGGAAGAAAAGACGGCTTTGGGCTTCAAGGCCTACCCAAATTATGACTGGCCCTATACCGAAGGTCTTCGCATGGATGAGGCTATGCACGAATTGACTTTTCTGGCCACAGGTATTTACGGCAAGCCCATCCCTAACCAGAACGGCGCCCCCATTCGTCTCGTGGTTCCCTGGAAGTACGGGTTTAAGAGCATCAAGTCCATCGCCCGCATCGATTTTGTTGAGGAACAACCCAAGACTCTCTGGAATTCTGCGGGGCCCGATGAATATGGTTTTTATTCAAATGTGAATCCTGAGATGGACCATCCGCGATGGTCACAGGCTCGTGAACGGGCCATCGGAACCGGAGGGTTCGTTCAACGCGTCCCCACGCTCAAGTTCAATGGCTATGAGAAGGAAGTCGGTCATTTGTACAAGGGGATGGATTTGCGGAAGTTCTTCTAGGAGCTTAGCAACGTTGAGCTCGCCGCTTGGCTTCCCACGGGCATGAAGGCGATCGCCCGCATCGTGGCCTCCAAATGGTTTGCCGGTCCATTGTGTGCCTTGCCTTTTTTTATTCTGGCTCAAGATTACTTGGAAGCCTTGAGGCAGATTGAAGGTGAAACCGCTCCTGCGACTCGAAGTGTCCAAACGGAATCCAATGCGACCCTCGACAATTCTTCCGCCGATGGCGTTGAATATGCGGATTACGCCTTTACGGTATCTGAGGAAGAATTTCAGAAATTAACAGGCGGAACCTTTCGTTCAGTCGAGACGAACGATACCGAGGCCCAGTCCGATGGTGAAGCATCTTCCTTTACTGTGCCCGAGGACGAGTTCGAGGCAGCCACTCAGACCCTGAAGGTGAAAGAGGGAGAGGAATTGGATGAGCTCATCGCGGGAAAAGTTGCCGAGGAAGCTGCTCAAGTTAAGGCGGGGGCGAACCTGAATGAGCGTTTCCTGCATGAGACAGGAAACGTTGCCATCTCCTACTTCCTCATCGTCTTGTGCTTTTCGCCGCTGAAGAGGCTTTTCCAAAGAGCCGCATTGGTAAGTGCCCTCAACCGACATCGGCGGCTTGTTGGGCTTACCGCCTTTTTTTACGTTTGCCTGCATCTGGTCCTTTATTTTGACGATGGTCTCAACCGCCTTTTCGACGAATGGAACTTGTTCTACATTCAGTGTGGTCTCGCTTCCTTTCTCACAATGATGGCACTCGCCGTTACCAGCAACCAATGGGCTGTTCGGAAGCTTGGCGGCAGGCGTTGGAAGAGCTTGCATCGTCTTGTCTACCTCGCGATACCCGCTCTACTTTATCACAAGGGTTGGTCGGGGAAGGCCTCTCCCGATCAAATTCGGGAAGTTTTCGTTTGGTTTGCCCCTATGCTCCTGCTTCAATCTGCACGTCTTACCAAGTTTTTACTTTCGAAAAGAACTCCCTGAAAATGGCGCTCCCATCGACCGTCAGCCTTATTGTTCGCCGTCTTGGAATTGGCTTTTTCGCACTTGGAATCGCAGCATGGGCGACCTCTCGCACATCTTCTCTTGAAAATGTTGGGAGCCGTAACGCCGTGGTGCCGGGATTTGGTCCCGATGGCGTTAGGTCATGGGAGTTGAGAGCCTCACAAGTCGTGCCTCAGGATGCCGGCGTGGTTAAGGCTCTCGATATTTTGCTCTCCACGTTTCATGTGGCAAAGGTAGAGACCTTGGTTCATAGTCCCACAGCCCGATTCCGTACCGAGAAGGGTAGTGCGCAGAGCCAGTCTCCGATACATCTGAAAGGGGTTGGTTACGAAATTCGTGGCGTAGGCGGGGAGTGGGATGCGAACCAAAGCCGAATTCGCATCAAATCCAAAGTTAAGGCTGTATTTGATAATGAACTGACCTCCTTTCTTGACTAGCCCTTTTTAGTCGAGATGTCTTCCTTTCAGCAAATCGTTCTCCTTTACCCACTTTTTCTTGCATCCTTTGGAATTCTCCCTGGTCAACTCTCCCACAATAAGCCTGAGAAAATTCTCGGGAATGATCTTAACGCATCAAGATCAACTATCATTACCAGCGATCATCTCGATCTAGTCACTACAAAGAAAGGAACCCGTTTTCTTTTCTCGGGTAA
>CAZWTI010000349.1:0-21609 GCA_964637065.1 uncultured Puniceicoccaceae bacterium | reverse complement strand
AATTCCACAATAATCATCCTTTGGCACAATCGACTTTTTGTTGCTGGGGAGTGGAGAAGGAGATTTCGAAAGGGTAGGTCATGCCATGGATTGATAAGCGGCAGTCGCGACGGGGCTTGGTTGGAGAGTTTTTATTGGTGGTCGGGACTTCGCGCCGTTCGTGGGTCGCGAAACAAGCGCGGAGCTGGAGCTTTGCGTGACCTTGCTAGAGTCCTGAAGAATGGTGACGACGTTGGCATCACCCCTGATGGTTCGCGGGGACCTTGCTACGAGGCGAAGCCCGGGGCCTTGTTTTTGGCCAAGGTTACAAAGGCTCCGATCCTCCTTGTTTCTTTCGAATATTCTTTCGCGACTAGACTCGGAAGCTGGGACGGTTTCTTCGTTCCGATGCCTTTCTCGAAAATCCTTGCAAGAGGCAAGATCCTCGATTCGGAAGAATTGTTGGCTGATCAATCTCCTGATGAAGCGACGGAGATGTTGCAAGCCGAGTTGATGAAGCTGACCAAGGATTAATTGCAGTGGGAATCGTCAACAACGGCCACTTACCGCGAGACGAGGGCTTTCCTGACGTGATCGTCCCAGAGTCGACCCTGTTCCGCCAGAGCCTTCACGACATTCTTGCCTTTCGGCATTTCTCCTTCCTCAAGCATTACCCAACCCCCGTAGTTTGCCCGAACTAGAAGTTTTGCCAGTTCGGCGTAGGGGTATGCCTTGTCACGTCTCAGGTCATGAATGTGGAGGGTGTCACCCAAGCGGCCTTTGATTAAGTCGAAGTTGTGATTCAGGCCATCTCCCGCCAAATCTTGCTTGTTGCAATTCCAGCAAACCGCCACCCCTGTTTCATCGGCTACTTCGAGGATGTCGGCAATGACGGGGAGAGCGGCGCATCCGCCGTGGACTTCCAGACGAATCTGCTGCCCAAAGCCTAGGCCGTACTTCCCCAGTTCGTTAAGCGCCTTGCCAATCTGCTCAATGGTTTTTTCGCGGGGTACGCCGTCGTGAAATCGATCCGGTTTTACTTTTACACCGCTTCCGCCAACATCGTGACTTAGGCGGATGAACTCCTTCGTCTTCTCGATGGCTTTCCGCACTATCTTTGGATCGGGATTATCGAAACGTTCATTTGAGCCAATGCCAACCAAGGTTACGGGACTGTCGGCGAAGCGTTTTCTCACTATTGCTCGTTCCTTGGCATTTAGGTTTGGTTCTACTCCGTGCTTGTGTGTGGTTCGTAATTCAACGCCAAGAGCTCGACTTTCGGAGCAGTTCTGCAGGAGTGTCGGCAAATCCCATTGGGCTCCCCACATATAGGTGACAAAACCGAAGGCAAATTCAACGGCAAGAGGCTCATATTGGAGGTTTTTCATGAATATAGATTTTCTTGGGTCTTTGCAGAGAGTCAATCAGCTAAGAGAAATCTGTTCGAATCGCCTTGCGAGAGTGAGTTGAAACCGCTTCCCTTCGCCAGTTTATTTTGAAAGTAATGGAAGAAGTCATCAAGACAACCAAGCTTACCAAGCGTTATCGCGACGTGGTAGCGGTGGATGAGCTCGATCTGGTGGTCAAGAAAGGGAAGGTGACCGCATTGTTGGGCGCGAATGGGGCCGGCAAGACCACCACCTTGTCCATGTTGCTGGGCCTTCTTTCGCCTACTTCAGGTGATATCAGTGTCTTTGGCAAAGATTTCGTGGCAAACCGTTATCCCGCATTGGAACGAATGAATTTCTCTTCCCCTTACGTCGATTTGCCGCAGCGACTGACGGTGCGAGAAAATCTTACCGTCTACGCCAAATTATATGGCTTTCTACATGTGAAGCCAATCATTGAAAGATTGGCCGAGGAATTGCAATTGACCGAGTTTATCGACCGTCGGTTCCGACGCCTTTCTTCCGGTCAAAAGACTCGCGTCTCCCTTGCAAAGGCCTTTGTCAATGAGCCGGACCTTCTTCTTCTCGATGAACCCACCGCGAGTCTTGATCCCGAGACTGCCTCATGGATTCGGAACTTTCTTCGTGATTACTGCGAGAGATGCGGCGCGTCCATTCTCTTAGCCAGTCACGATATGAGAGAAGTCGAAATTGTATGTGACGACGTCTTGCTGCTCCGGCGTGGAAAACTTGTGGAGAGTGGATCGCCCAGTGAGTTAATAAAACGTTTCGGGCGTCGTACCTTGGAAGAGGTTTTTCTCGACGTCGCCAGAGGAAACGGAGCGCAGCACTCAAAATGAACAACCATTCTTCGTCCACCTTTCATCGTGTTGTTGCCCTGTTGCTGCGCTATCTCTACTTGCTCCGCAGTTCTTGGCCGCGGCTCATCGAGATCGCCTACTGGCCCACCATGCAGCTGATAATCTGGGGTTTCGTGACTAAGCATTTCGCTGAGGTCCGACCCGAGCTTTCCACGACCGGAGTGCTGATCTCGGCAGTCCTTGTATGGGATTCACTCTTTCGTTCTCACGTTAGCTATACCTTGTCATTTCTTGAGGAAATGTACGCTCGCAACTTGGGCAACCTATTCGTAACACCTCTTAGACCTTGGGAATTAGTCGTGTCCCTTGCTTCCATAAGCATGCTGCGGACACTCATAGGGATTGTTCCGGCCGCCTTGCTGGCGATACCTTTCTTTGATGTCTCCGTATTTGAGATGGGGTTTCCCCTGTTGGCCTTTTTCATGAATCTTGTGCTTTGCGGTTGGTCGATTTCCCTAGTTGTTACCGGCATACTCATTCGTTATGGTTTAGGTGCGGAGAGCTTGACTTGGGTGCTTCCTTTCCTAATCGCCCCAGTTTCCTGCATTTACTACCCCATTGAAACTCTCCCCCCTTGGCTCCAAGCCATCGCTAATGGAGTGTCCACTTCTCATGTCTTCGAGGGCATGAGAGCTCTTCTTCTGGAGGAAAACCTGCGCATTGACCTTATGGCCAATGCCTTTCTGCTTAACCTGACTTACTTGATTGTGGGTTTCGCCTCTTTCCTCGTCTCATTTCGTTCTGCTCGTCGCCACGGACTTCTACTGCAAGTGGGCGAATGATTCTTTGCTCGTTGCCTTGCAGGACAAAATCTTCTTTTTAGGCATACTTTCTTTAGTAATGGCCAAAATAAACCCAAACTACGACAAGCTCGCCGCAGGTTATCTTTTCCCGGAGATTGCCCGCCGGACGAAAACGTTTCTCGACTCCCATCCGGGCGTCGAGGTTATGCGCCTAGGCATTGGCGACACTACGGAACCCATTGTCCCGGCCGTGCTCGAGGGTCTCCACAGGGGAGTTGACGATCTTTCAGCTCCCGACACTTACTCCGGATATGGTCCCTCCGAAGGCTTTAATCCACTGAGGGAGGCCTTGGCCGAGCTTTACCGCGAGCAGGGTGCCGACGTCGAGTCTGACGAGGTTTTCGTGAGTGATGGCGCCAAGTCCGACTCGGCTAACATCCAGAGCATTTTTTCCGAGGATAACGTCGTTGCCGTTCAGGATCCCGCTTATCCTGTCTATGTCGACAACACCGTCATCGCAGGGCGAGCTGGAACCTCGACTGAACATGGTTACGACGGTCTCGTTTATATGCCATGTTCCGAGGACAACGGTTTCTTTCCCGCAGTGCCCGACCAAAAGGTCGACTTAATATATCTCTGCAGTCCAAACAACCCCACGGGAGCAGTTGCGACGAAGGACCAATTGCAGACTTTTGTCGATTACGCTCGTTCCAATCAGGCGGTAATCCTATACGATTCAGCCTACGCTTCCTTTATTACCGACCCTGATCTTCCGCGAAGTATTTTCGAGATTTCCGGGGCCCGTGAATGCTCAATTGAGTTCAACAGCTTCTCAAAGAATGCAGGCTTTACGGGAGTACGATTAGCTTGGACAATTGTTCCAAAGGAATGTTTGGCCGAGGATGGTGAGGCGGGCAAGCTGCATGCCTTGTGGACGCGTCGACAAAATACGTTTTTCAACGGGGCATCCAACGTCGTGCAGGAAGGTGGTCTCGCCGTTCTTACTCCCGAAGGTAGACGCCAAACCGGCGAGCAAGTTGCTTTCTACCTAGAGAATGCCCGGATCATTTCCGAGGGGCTTCGTTCTCTCGGCATCACGATATATGGCGGCGGCAATGCACCCTATGTATGGATGAAGACTCCCGACGAACTCTCTTCTTGGGACTTCTTTGACAAACTCCTGGAAGAATGTCACGTAGTGGGTACACCGGGCTCGGGTTTCGGTCCGGCAGGCGAGGGCTTTTTTCGCCTCAGCGCATTTGGTCACAGGGAAAATGTCCAGCAGGCGGTTGGGAGCATTGGAAAAAACCTGAAGCTCTAGCTCTACGCTTTCCGAACCACTTCTAGATATAGCTCTGGTTGGTCGGCTTAATCACTAGCTCGGGGACATGTGCTCGCGCAGGGAGTTCCGTAAGCATCAAGACAGCCTTGGCGACGTCTTCAGGCTGCAGGATTCCTGCACGATGTTCGGGAGAGGGAGGGGCGGATCGTTTGTCGAGGATCGGAGTGTTAACTTCCCCAGGGAAGACATTTGTAATACGAATTCCGTTGGCCCTTTCTTCTTCAGCGACACAGGATCCTAGGGCAGTCATTCCGAACTTTGATGAATTATAGGCAACCCCACCCAATGGGTTCGAACGCTTGCCTGAAACCGAGTTGATCATAACGATCAAACCGTCTTTTTTAGGACGCATTCTATTCAAGGCAAGACGAAGACAGTCGTAAGCCCCCGTCAGGTTTATCTTGATTATGGTGTCCCAGTCTTTCGTGGTGAGTTCAGTCATTGAGCGCTGAGGCACGTTTATTCCTGCAGCGTTTATGAGAATATCCAATACGCCAAACTCGTGATCAGACCAAGAAAAGAGAGCATCTAGGCTTTCCCTGTTCGAGACATCCGCGGCCTTGTAAATAATATCGGCATTGCTTGCAGCTATCTCCTCAAGTTTCTGAATGCTTCTTCCTGCTATAGCGACTTTTGTTCCTGCTCGGGCTAGAGTCGCAGCAATGGCGGCTCCCATTCCTGAACCACCGCCTATCACGAGAGCGTTCTTGCCATTTAACTTTTCCATGCCTGCAGGTATTGTCGTTCGATTAGAGGATGCTCAACCATTATCTTTGGGTTATTCAATAAAACCTGCCCCCCCTTTGCTGTTCTTCATAATCTTCATGTTGGCTGCTGTTGACCGCTTAGCATAAGTTGCCTAACATGACTTGAAACATGGAGGTTTTTGGTTATATTGCCCGTGCCTTGCTAGGGATTGTCGCCCTACTTGGCATTGCTTGTTTGCTAAGCTCGAACCGCCGGAAAATCAATTGGCGCGTAGTCGCCGGCGGATTGGCGCTTCAAGTGGTCATTGCCATTGGCGTGTTGCAGGTCCCATTCATAGAAACTCTTTTCGGGTGGATCGCGAACTTGTTTGCCGTTGCTCTCGAAATCTCGGTCAAGGCTGCTGGTTTTGTCTTTGGCCCCCTTTCCGATCGTGAGCAAATGGACATAGCTTTTGGTGAAAATCGTGGCTTTGTCTTTGCCTTCATGGCCTTGCCGAGCATCCTTTTCTTTTCAGCACTTTCCTCATTGCTTTACTACTTCGGCATTCTTCAGTTTGCCGTCAAGATGATGGCTTGGGTTATGAGCAGGGTCATGCGTCTCTCGGGCGCCGAGAGCTTGGCAGCTGCCGCCAACGTCTTCGTCGGCCAGACGGAAGCTCCCTTGATCGTCAAACCGTACGTGCCCAAGATGACCCGTTCGGAATTGCTTGCCCTTATGGTCGGGGGCATGGCTACCATAGCAGGTTCCGTTTTCGCCATTTACATGGGAATGCTGGGCGGCGGAGACAAGGCTTCGATGCTTGAGTTCGGGAGGTTTCTTTTGTGTGCCTCGGCAATGAATGCGCCAGCCGCATTGCTTGTGGCAAAGGTGCTGTTGCCTGAAACTGAAAAGGTAAGTCGCAACCTTGCTGTTTCTCGTGAAAGCATCGGCAGGAATCCGATCGATGCCCTGGCCAACGGAACGACCCAAGGTCTCCAGTTGGCCCTTAACGTTGCCGCCATGTTGATCGCCTTTTACGCAGTAATAATGTTGGCAAACGAGATACTTGCCGCAATCGGCAACGTTTCAGGTCTGGGGACCGGAACTCTCAATGAATGGATACATCAAGTGAGTGGAGAACGATTCGAGAGTCTTGGCCTCGAGGCGATTTTCGGTTTCCTCTTTGCTCCAATAGCTTGGCTGATTGGGGTTGGGGCGCCTGAGGTCCTAGAGGTGGGACAACTTATTGGGGTCAAGATTTTTGCAACTGAATTCTTCGCCTACTTGGAATTGGCGGAAATGAAAGCCCAAGGCCTTAGCGAACGTTCCGTTTTTCTCGCTACTTTTGCCTTGTGCGGCTTTGCTAATTTCATGTCCATAGGAATTCAAATTGGCGGTATTGGAGCTCTTGCTCCCGAGCGTCGATCCGATCTCGCCGTGCTTGGTGTCAGGGCTTTGATTGGCGGCACCTTGGCCAGTCTGTTGTCTGCTTCCGTCGCCGGAATGTTCTTTTACTCTTAAGACTTAATTGAATGAAAGATATTTTCACTTCCGATTCGTTGGATGTACCATCTGAACTGCCTGCCATGACTTTGCCTGACGTGGTTCTGTTCCCCAAGGCAATGATGCCCCTTTATATATTTGAAGAGCGTTATCGGCAGATGCTGAAAGAGGCATTGGAGAGTCATCGCATGTTCGTCTTGGTACGTCAAAGGAGCGATCTTTCTGAAGAGGAGATGGAGAGAGAACTTCCTAATGAGGTCGCTTCGGTTGGACTCATTCGAGTCTGTAAGAAAAATCCGGATGGTACGTCCTTTCTCTTGCTTCAGGGAGTTTCCCGAATTCGCATTGCCGAAATCGTGAGGGAAGAACCCTATCGGATCGTTTCAGCTCAAACGCTGGAGACGGTATTTGATCACCCCGAGGCCGGGCGGCGTGAGGAGTTGTCGGAATTGATCAAGGAAAACAAGGATCTTGGCGGTGACGCTACCGAGGAAATGCTCGATTTCCTGAACCCACTGGAAGACGACGCTGCATATGTCGACCTCGTGGCTTTCACGCTCTGCAAGGAAGCCATGCGCAAACAACAACTTCTCGAGACTCTCAAGCTTTCTGAGCGATCGGCTTTGTTGGCATCCGACCTGAGAGAGGAAAATGAACGACTCCGTCTCTTGAAGGAAGCCCTTGGCGAATTTCCGGACGATGACTTCGACTCTAATTGAGCTTGCTCTCTTGCTTTGTCATAATGACCAGTGAGCCTAGCGTTGAGGAAAAAGCCCGAAAAGTTGCGCGGGTTCGCCGAATCGTGGGTTACCGGAAAGTTGCGGGCGTTGTCATGGCGGTTGTTGGCTTGGGGTTGCTGGTAGTAGGTTTGCGTGAACAAGATGCTATGCTGATCGCCTTGAATGGGGCTCTCTTCGCAGGTTACGGAAGCTTCATGTTCTGGCAGGCAAGACGAGCGCAACGAAACTTGGGTGGCTAGACTTTCGTCGCAACTTCGTGTTTAAGGTCTCGATTCATCAAAGAGAAAAGGGCTTCCTGGGACGACTTTCCTTCATAGAGAATGGCTCGTACTTCGGAGAGAATGGGAGCGTTAAGCTTCTTTTCCCTGCAGAGCGAGTGGAAGCATTCCGATGCGGAATATCCTTCGACAACCGAACGTCCTTCTGAAACTATAGTTGCAGGGTCTTCCCCTTTGCCGATCCTGAGTCCAAGAGTGCGATTGCGACTCCAGTCGCCCGTACAGGTGGCGACTAAATCCCCAAACCCGCTCAGGCCGTAAAAGGTTTCTCGCTGACCACCGAGCGCCTCACCCAATTCGATCATTTCGTGTAGACTTCGAGTAAGCAGCGCAGCTCTGGCGTTATCTCCTAGTTCCAGTCCATCAAGAATGCCGCAGGCGATGGCGTATACGTTTTTGAGGCAACCGCCGATCCCTGCGCCGATCAGGTCTTCCGAACGATAAGATCGAAGCGTAGGGGAGCTGACTGCCGATTGTACTTTAGAAGCAAAACTCTTCTCACCCAAGGCAGCAAGGACAACTGCGGCAGGTTTGCCTTCTGCTACTTCTCTAGCATATGTTGGGCCGGTAAGGTATCCCACGGAGGTCTCTTCGCCCAGTTCTTCCCGCATCACGACATGGGGCAGTTTGTTGGATTCGGGTTCGAGGCCCTTGCAGAGAGCGAGGAAGCATTTTGCCTGCCATGCATCCTCACGAAAGGTTTCTAGTCGACGGCATGTCTCGCGTAACGCCTTTGAGGGGCACGCCAGCAGGACAACCTCGCTTTCCATTAGGACAGGACGAGTCTCGCAACCAATTTGCAGATTCTCGTCGAGTGTGATTCCGGGAAGGTAGTCTAAGTTTTCCCGAGAGGAAGTCATCGCCAAGGCATGTTCCATACGACGAGGGGCTAGGGCAACGGCATGGCCTAGGCGAACGAGATGTATAGCAACGGCTGTGCCCCATGCTCCGGCGCCAAAGATACAGAAGTTCATTTTCCCGGATAGCGACTGTGGCGAACATCCTCCACAAAACGTCTTAATGCCTTTAATGCATCACGTGAAAGGTTGGCGTAAGGCTTCACGAAGCTCGGAGTGGGCCCCGTATTGAGACCCAGCAAGTCGGGAGTGACGAGAATTTGGCCGTCGCAACCTTGCCCGCTGCCGATACCTATGAGTGGGGCGGCGAGGTGTTTTGTCAGTTCGGCGGCTACCTTTTCATGCACCATTTCGGCTACGATGGCGAAGCAACCGGCCTCCTCAAGGGCGATTGCATCGGTGAAAACGTCTTCCGCCTCCTGTCGTTCGTTGGCGAACTTACGGTAGCCGCCGATGGACTTGACTGTCTGCGGCAGAAGTCCGACGTGACCGAGGACGGGTATGCCCGTGGCCACCAATTTTTCTACGTCGTCAGCAATGTCGCGACCACCTTCCAGCTTTACGGCATCCGCTCCTCCATCCTGCATCAGGCGTCGACAAGAACTTACAAGGCGATCTAGCGAAAAGCTTGCTTCTCCGAAAGGCAAGTCTGCCACAATAAGACAATCGGGATTCCCTCGGCGAACGGCCGCAGTGTGATGAATCATGGCATCTAGCTTGACGGGGACGGTGGTTTCAAATCCTAGTTGAGTTGTTCCAACGGAATCTCCCACGAGGAGAAAATCGACTCCGGCGTCCGAAACGATTTTCGCCATCGGTGCGTCATAGGCCGTCAAGGCAACGATGGGGCGCTTGCCCTTCAACTCCTTGATATAGGTAGTGCTGGGCTTGCGATCCGAGAAGTGGTTTGCTTGAGAATGCTTTTCTTCTCTTGTTTTTGCTGTCTTCGAATTCTGCCTGCGTTTAGCTGAACCCTTTTGTGGACGGGTCCTCGACTTGTTTCCACCTTTTGAATCTTTATCTTTTTCAGGCATGTTCTGCATTGGATAAAAACTTCTGAAGGGAAGCTTCTATTGCCGATGTTTCCTCTTGGTCCAGTTCCCAATCTGCCGCTTTGCAGGTTTCTACAATTTGTCCTTGTTTACGGGCTCCCACAATTGCGGAGGTAACTTCAGGGCGCAGCAATGTCCAAGCCACCGCCAACTGGCCGACGGTATGCTCACTTGCACTGGCAATATTGCGGAGCTCTTCCTGAAAGGTCAGAAAGTGGTTCAGCAATTCTTCGGTTTGCAGGTATTTAACCACTGGGTGGTCCTTCTTGTGTTTACGCCAATCATTCTCCGGCAGATTTTGGTACCATTCGCCGGAAACTTTTCCCGTCAGCAGGCCTGAGTGCATGGGACTATAGCCCAAGCCCCCCGTATTGCGTTCACCGCACCAAGGAAGGACTGCAGCCTCGATGTCTCGAGACAGTAGGCTGTACATCGGTTGGTTCGATGAAACATGGCCAATCGTCTCTGCTGTCTCAAGGTGTTCCTTCCAGAAATTGCATACGCCTCCCCAACGGATTTTACCTTCTTCCTTCAATTCTTGCAGCGCCTGCCATCCCTCCTCAACGTTCTCTACCGGTTCGGGCCAGTGAATTTGGTAAAGGTCGATGTGCTCGACCTGCATCCGTCGAAGGGAACCTTCCACTTCCTCGCGAATGGTTTCTCGGGAAATGAAGCGTCTCGGCTTCTTGTCCTCGCCAGGCAGCACGCCGCATTTAGTTGCGAGTATGACCTCTCTGCCCTTACACTCCTTTACAGCCTTTCCGACCGAGGTTTCGGCCACACCGAAACCATAGGCGTGTGCCGTGTCTATCCAGTTTATGCCGGAATCAAGGGCTTCATGGACTGCTGCGATTGAATCATTTTCGTCCTGATCTCCCCAGCCCATGCCCCAGTCCCCACCGCCCATGGCCCAAGTGCCTAAACCCACGACACTAAGTTCCAAGTCAGTGTCTCCGAGTTTTCGTGTCTTCATTTACGCTTAGATAATTGGACTGAATCTAAAGATAAAATAGATTCCATAGTGTCGAATTTTATAAAAGAAAAGACCTAAGCTTGCCCATCGGGATGACTACGGCAACAGTTCATTGCGTGAAAAATATATTAGTCACGGGGGCAAACCGCGGAATCGGACTGGAGTGGACTAGGCAATGCCTTCAGCGAGGGCACCGACTGCTCTCGACCTGTCGCAGGCCTGCCGAGGCCTCACAATTATCAGATTTGGAAAGAAGGTATCAGGAACGCTTGAGAGTGTTCTCGCTAGACGTCGAGGATGAAGCTTCTGTCATCGATCTCTTTGATGGTCTCGATAATCGTGGAGAATCTATTGATTTGCTCTTAAATAATGCCGGTATCATCGATTGGGACGATTTCAAATCGGTGTCTGTTGCATCTCTCGAGCAAGTGTACAGGGTCAACCTAGTCGGTTCCTTTATGGTTCTGCGGGCGTCCATACCCTCCCTCCGTCGCTCCTCAAATCCTGTTGTTGTAAACGTTTCCTCCCGTCTTGGTTCCATAGAGTTACGTGGCGAGACGCAATTAGGCGGAGCTGTGGCATATCAGTGTTCAAAGGCAGCCCTCAATATGCTAACCAAGCAAGCTTCTATCGACTTGGCTCCATTGGGCATAACCGTGATTTCGCAGAGTCCCGGTTGGGTTCGTACGGATATGGGAGGAACCCAAGCCAAGTATTCCGTGGAGGAGTCTGTGTCTCACATGCTCCGCCATCTCGAAGACGCCGGGCCCTCTTTGAATGGAAAGTTCATTGGCGAGGACGGAATTGAGATTCCATGGTGATTTTACTTGGCGAGTTCGAAGCTTCATGTGAAATTGCCTTACTCAAATGCTTTCAAAACCACGATTTATCCTCTCCTCATGAAAATCCTCCTTTCAATTTGCTTCGTAGGCTTGCTATTCTGGGCATCCGTTCCCTCTATCCATGCGGCCAGATCCTTGGAGGTTGGGGACAAGGCTCCGGATTTCTCTACCTTAGATGACGAAGGGAAGAAGTGGAGTTCAGGCGACATCTTGGGAAAGAGCCATCTCGTCGTGTATTTCTATCCGGCTGCCATGACTGGTGGTTGTACAAAGCAGGCCTGCGCTTTTCGGGACGACAAGCCAAAATGGACCAAGCTCAATGCGGTCGTGGTGGGCGTGAGCGGCGACAATCCCCAAGGGCTCGCTCATTTCAAAAAGGCGGAGAAGCTCAACTTTACACTCTTGGCAGACGAAAAGGGAGAGGTCGCCAAGAAGTTCGGAGTTCCTTCCGGCAAGGGAGGTTCCATCAAGCGTACTGTGAACGGGAAGGAAATTATCCTGAAGCGAGGCGTCACCTCCAAACGATGGACCTTCGTGATATCGAAGGAAGGCAAGGTCGTATACAAGAACGACAAGGTCAATGCCGCCAAAGACAGCGAGGCCGTCCGCACCGTTCTTGCCAAACTTTAATTTTTAACTTAGCCATCGAACTCGCCTCTCTTTCCGGACGCCTGCGACGAGAACTCAAGTCTAGGGCGAAAACCCGTTCCCCCGACGTACGTGTCGGAAAAAAAGGCATTACGGATAATGTCTTGGGCGAAGTTCGCAGAGTGTTTGAGTCGGATGACCTTGTGAAGATCGCCCTTAGCCAAGATCGCGAAACTCGCATCCAACTCATCGCGGAACTTGAGGACAAGCTAACGGCAGTCGGCATAGCCACTGTCGGAAAGACGGCGACTCTGTACAAGCCTCTGCCTAAAAGGCATCGTTAAGCTACACCGATTTCATCAACTTTCTAAACCCTGAATTCACTGGATAGGGATTGTCCATTATCGTATTTTATCTTTTTACTTAAAGCATGGAACAAACAAATCCATTAAATGAGGGAGACGCGATTCCGGCTTTTACTTTCCGCGAGAACGATGGTGCTGAGCGATCCAGCCAAGAGCTTGCGGGATCACCTTTTTTGATTTTCTTTTACCCAAAGGACAACACCCCGGGTTGCACGGCAGAAGCATGCGGCTTTCGCGATAACTTAACTGAGCTTGCCACATTGGGGCTTACGGTCATTGGCGTCAGTTGCGACTCCGAAAAGTCCCACGAAAAGTTTCGCGCGAAGCATGAACTGCCCTTTCCCTTGGTCGCGGACGAGGATCGCAAATTGGTCAAGGCCTTCGGCGTCTGGGGAGCCAAGAAATTTATGGGGCGTGAATTTGAAGGAATTCACAGGATGTCATTTCTCGTTGGCTCAGAAGGGAGGGTTGCCAAGACCTATCGCAAGGTAAGGGCCAAAGAGCATCCAGAGGAGGTTCTGGCTGATGCCAAGGACCTGTTCGGTTGAGAGGTGCTGCATTATCCCAGAATATTCCGTCGTTGCTGAATTCTTTTTTTTTGATGTCATTGATGGATCGTGAACACTGCCGAACGACCAACTTTGGTGGCTCCCGAGTGTGCGAATCGGGTGCTCTTGCATTCCTGCTGCGCTCCTTGCGAGGGGGAAGTGCTCGAGACATTGCTGGACTCGAGCATTCAGCCGACAGTGTTTTTTTATAACCCAAACATTCACCCACGTCGAGAGTACGAGCTCAGGAAGAGCGAGGATAAGCGTTTCTGCGACAAACTCGGTGTCGAGCACGTGGACGTCGATTATGACGTGAAGAACTGGTTTGAACGTGTGCGGGGTCTTGAGTGGGAGCCCGAACGCGGGATTCGTTGCACGGCTTGCTTCGATATGAGATTTGAAAGAACTGCTCTATATGCTCACGAGGAAGGCTTCAGGATTTTTTCCAGCAGTCTCGGCATATCCCGTTGGAAGAACATGGAGCAAATCAACGGTTGCGGCGAACGAGCCGCCGCCCGCTATGATAGCTTGACATATTGGACCTACAATTGGCGAAAGAGAGGCGGTTCCCAGCGAATGCTGGAAATCTCAAAGCGTGAACGGTTTTATCAGCAGGAATATTGCGGTTGCGTCTATTCCTTGAGAGACACCAACAATTGGCGCTTGTCCGGAGGCAGGGAGAAAATTGTTATTGGCGAACAGTTCTACGGCCAATCCATGCAACCTGAGGAAATGGAAGAATCCACTAGGCCGTGCGATGAGTGAGATTGAAGTTTGGCCTTTGTTGAGACAAGAGGCGGAGGATGTGGCTGGGAAGGAAGCCATTCTTGCGAAGGTTCTCGCAGAGTTCGTTCTGGACAGAGATTCTTTCGCCGACGCCTTGGGTTGGCGCTTGGCGGCACGTCTGGGCCGTTCTTCCGTACCAGAAAAAGATCTCCGAGAGTTGATTCGAGACGCTTTTCTCGACGAGCCCGAGTCTCTCGAAAAGGTTAGTTCAGATGCTCGAGCCGTACGGGAACGTGATCCTGCATGCCGAGACTTCCTTAGTCCATTTCTCTATTTCAAGGGCTTTCAGGCCCTGGCTGGATTTCGAGCTGCGAATTTCTTGTGGAGAAATAACCGGAAAGAACTGGCTCATTATCTTCAGAGCCTGATTGCAGCGGTCTATGCCGTGGACATTCACCCTGCCGCCACAATTGGTCGAGGTATTCTTCTGGATCACGCGACCGGTTTCGTTGCGGGCGAGACGACAGTCATTGAGGACAACGTCTCGATCCTCCATGAAGTGACTCTTGGCGGCACAGGCAAGGAACGCGGTGATCGTCACCCGAAAATCCGTTCGGGCGTTCTAATTGGAGCCGGGGCAAAGATTCTTGGAAACGTTGAGATAGGGGAGGGCGCCCGAGTCGGGGCTGGCAGTGTAGTGCTTAAGGACGTTCCGCCGCACGTTTCCGTAGCCGGCGTGCCGGCGAAGGAAATTGGCGCGGTTCAAGTGGCTTCTCCGGCACTTGGCATGGATCACATGCTCGCCGACCGTGAAGTGATAGGCGGCGAGGGCATATAGTAGGTTTCGTCTAGGCAATCCATTCCTTAAGCACTTTGCCTGCCACGTCGGTTAGGCGGAAGTCGCGTCCTTGAAAGCGATAGGTCAGATGTTCATGATTTATCCCGAACTGGTGGAGCATGGTGGCGTGCAAGTCGTTTGGATGAACTGGGTTCTCCTCTACGCCCCAACCAATCTCATCGGTTTTACCATAGACTTGTCCGCCTTTTATACCACCGCCGGCCAGCAGCATGGAAAAACTGAAGGGATGGTGGTCGCGGCCCGTGTTCATCTTGCGTCCGCCACGGTTTTCACCAAGCGGGGTTCGCCCAAACTCTGAACCCCACACGACCATCGTGCTGTCCAGCAGGCCACGCTGCTTCAGGTCCTTGATGAGGGCGGCGATGGGTTGGTCGACGGCACCCGCATTGTACTTGAGCTCTGGATCGAGGTTGCTGTGGTGATCCCAAGAGGCGTGTATGATGTTGATGAAACGGACACCACGTTCCACCATGCGGCGGGCTAGTAGGCAGTTGCGGGCAAAGTCCTTGTAAGTTTCACCGCTCTTTCCGCGTCCTCCGATGCCAGACGGTTCCGGGCGATTCAGGCCGTAAGCCGCTAGTGTGACTGGGGATTCCTTTGAGAGATCGTTAAGCTCAGGGGCCGAGGCTTGCATCCTGCCCGCCAACTCGTAGGCCGCGATACGGGCGGCTATCTCCGGGTCGTGTATCTTCTCGAAACGGCCCCGGTTGATGGAGTTGAGGGTTTCCAGACCCTTTTGCTGCAAGGAGGGCGGAAGACCTTTGGGGTTATTCAAATTGAGCACCGGTTCGCCCTTCGTTCGAAAGAGAACCCCAGCATAAGTTGAGGGCAAGAAGCCACTTTGCCAAAGGGTGGCCCCGCCGCTCGAACCCCGACCTGCGTTGAGCACGACGTAGCCCGGGAGGTTGCGGGACTGACTTCCCAACCCATAGGTGATCCAGGATCCTATCGTGGGCATCCCGAAACGTGACACTCCGCATTGCATCTGGAGTTGGCCGGGATGGTGGTTGAATTCTTCCGAGTGCATGGAGCGAACCATAAGTAGGTCGTCCGCGACGGAGCCTAGATTCGGCACCAGGTCACTGAACTCCATGCCGCACTGCCCGTATTTCTTGAAGGTTCGCTTGGTTCCCATGAGGGTCGCCGTGGCCGGCTTTATGAAGGCGAAGCGGGCCTTGTCCAGGACGCTTTTCGGTAGGCTTTGCCCAGCCATTTCGTTCAATTTTGGCTTGGGGTCGAAGAGATCTACCTGAGAGGGCGCTCCCGCCATGAATATGAAGATACAGGCCTTGGCTTTGGCGTCGAAATGGGGCTTGCGAGCCGTCATCGGATCTTGGAAACCTTCTTTTCCGGGAGCTGCCAGCAAGCCCTCCTCGGCCAGCAGGGATGCGAGGGCTACTCCCCCGAGTCCGGAGGCTGAGGTGGCGAGGAAGTCGCGGCGCGTGCGGAGCAGGTGGCTTTCTATCGAATTCATGTCTAGCTTCGATTATTTTTCTTATTCCCTTGTAAGAAATTCATCCATGTTGAGCATAATGCGCACCATGGCGGCCCATGCGGCGATTTTTTCGTCGCCGCCGAGATTCTTAGCGTCCTCGGGATGTTTTTCATACCAGGACCGGGAATTGGCGAGCAGGTCGGTGAAGGCTTCCGATTCCGTTGGGTCGGGAGAGCGGGCTACGCACAACCGAAAGCCATGATCAATGCGTTTTTCATCCTCTTGCGGGGCTTCCTTGAGGATGCGTTGGGCAAAGGCCTTTGCGGCCTCCACATAGGTTGCGTTGTTGAGTGTTACAAGGGCAGCCAAAGGAGTGTTGGATCGATTCCTCTTTACGCAGGCGACGTTGGAGTCAGGGCAATCGAAGGTTAACAGGTTGGGGTGTGGGGAGGTTCGCTTGAAGAAGGTGTAGATGCCTCGCCGATAGCGATCAACGCCCTTGCTGGTGTTCCACTTGAAGCTATTGGCGTAGGAAAGACTTGCGATGCCAGCGGGCATAGGAGGGAACACGCTGGGACCGCCCACCTTTTTGGAAAGCAAGCCTGCAACCGCAAGGTTCAGGTCGCGTATGATTTCGGCTTCCACCCGGAAGCGGTTTTGGCGATGTATAAGTTCGTTGTTGGGGTCAAGTTCGGCGAATTCAGGTCTATGGACGGATGATTGTCTATAGGTGGAGGAATGCACGATGAGGCGTATCAATTCCTTGCGCGACCACTTGACCTCATGGATGAAGTGGTTCGCCAGCCAGTCCATCAATTCCGGATGGCTTGGAGCTTCTCCTCGTATCCCGAAGTCCTCGATCGTGCGCACGAGTCCGTGGCCGAAGAGGTGAGACCATACTTGATTGACTGCTACCCGGGGGGTGATGGGATTAGTAAGATCGACCAACCAGCGGGCAAGGTCGAGTCGATCGCCAGAGCTGTTCACATTTCTTGGTTTAAGAGCATGCAGTACACGGATGCCACCTGCTTGGACTTCATGCATGGGTTGCTTGAATTCGCCGCGCCGGAAGACGTGCGTCTTGCGCGGGCTTCCCTTGCGCTGGGTGATGACCCGCACGTTGGTGGTGGATGCCTTGGGAGCCTTTTTGCGAAGATCTTCCAGTTGCTTGCGAACCTGGTTCACCTCGGGATCGATCTTGGCGAATTGGTCTTCCAAGAGCTTGCGCTGGGCGTCGTTGCGCTTGGGAGCGTCGACCAGCAAGGCTTTGCGGACGTTCTCGGGGGCGACGTCCGTGGACTGCTCGCCCGTGACCGCCATGATGCGAAATCGACCAATGACGTGCTTGGAGCCGTAGAGGTGAGCCATCTCAATACGCAAATCTCTGGCTTCCTTTGCGGGAAGTGGCTGCCCTAAACGAAAAGTGGCGTGGTGGCTCCTTCCCATTTGCGGGCTAATCGCCCAACCCGTTTCATTGTTGCCGTCGATCGCTCCTTGGACGCTCCATTTGTTTTGAGAGAAGTCGGCCTTGGCTGTGGTGAAGGCGAGCGACCGCTTCTTATCCCGGTCAACCAGATCGACTGCGAAGACCCGAAATTCGCTCAACACGAAATTGCCGTGACCAGTGAGTCCGGGCCCATTGGATGGCAACTTGGGATCGGACAGGGCCTCGATCCGAAACCCGGTCAGTGGTTTGCCGTTGGTGTCCGCGGAAAAATTCAAAACAAAGGTAGCTTTTTCCGGAACCAGCTTGTTAACGAAAATACTTCCATCCTCGCGGGGAATGAACTGGTAGCCACTTTGCTTTGGCAACGGGTCGAGTTGCATAGGGTGATGGGTCACGGGGTTCTTGATTGCGGCGAGGCGTTTCCTAGTTTCCTCCTTCCATTTGGTTTGGGCATCTTTACGCGAAGCGAGTGTCTTCTTGAATTTCTTGTCGAGATTTGCGACTTGCTTGTCGTGGTTCGCCTTGTCCTTTTTGTACTTCTCGCTGGCGTTCCCCGGGAGCGCGAAGTTTCTTTCGTCTCCGTTGTTATAGAAGGCGAAGAGTTGGTAGTACTCGTCCTGGGAAATATTGTCGTACTTGTGGTCGTGACATCGGGCGCAGGTGAGCGTGAGGCCGAGCCACACGGAACCGGTAGTCTCCAATCGATCCATGACCGCGGCCACGCGCCATTGCTCCTGGGCGGTGCCGCCCTCGGTATTGGTCAGGGTCTGCCGATGAAATGCAGTGGCCAAGCGTTGCCCGGGGGTAGCGCTTGGGAGGAGGTCGCCCGCCAATTGCTCCACCGTGAACCGGTCGTAAGGAAGATCCTCGTTGATCGCGTCAATTACCCAGTCGCGATAACGCCAGGCGTTGGGCCTCGAGCGATCTTTCTCGTAGCCATCCGAATCGGCGTAACGCGCCTTGTCCAGCCAATGTCTACCCCATCTTTCACCGAAGTGGGAGGAGCGAAGCAATTCATCGACAAGTTTTGAATACCAATCAGAGGTCTGATCATTTACAAAACCCTCAACTCTCTCAGGCGAGGGTGGCAGGCCCAACAAGTCATAGTGTAGGCGTTTGGCGAGCGTTCGCCTGTCGGCCTCCGGCGAAGGGTCTTTCCCTAAGGCTTCCAGTTTCGCTAACACAAACTTGTCGATTTCATTTTCAATCCGGTGCTCAACATTAGTTTTCGGAGGGCTGGGAGTTATTATGGGACGATATGACCAGTGCGTCGGATAAGCGGCGCCAGCACTGATCCAATCCCTTAAGGTTTCGATTTCTTTGGATTTCAGCTTTTTGCCTGTTTTCTTCGGCGGCATAACATCTTCATCATCATTTGTCGAAATTCGAGCGATCAATTCGCTAATTTGAGGTTTTCCGGGTTCGATTGCGCGATAGCCACCCAAGTCTCTTGTGGCACCTCCAAGTACATCGAGTCGCAGTTCCGCCTTTCGCTGTTTCTTATCCGGGCCGTGGCAATTCAGGCAATTCTCAGCAATAATGGCTTGCGCCTTATTCGCCAAAGTAGCCTCGAACTCAGCCTTCAACGGCTCCGCACCTACAACAATAATTAAAAGCAATCTCAAGATCATTCCAATCCAAAGGTAGCTGAGTCCTGGATTTAGTGAAGTCGAAAACCCTACCTTGCTAGATTTCTTTCAAAGTTCTCTGTGCGAACAATGCAATGGGAATTCTGTGATTCTAAGCCAGTGCTGGATGTTACTTGGATTGACAGGAAAGGTTGCCCTGCGTTTTATTGTATCAGCTTCTTTCATGCGTTCGACTTTCCCTTTTTTTGGCTGTCTTCTCGTCAGTCCTTTGTTTTTCGACTCGCAGTCCGTTCGCGCTGCCGAGCCGGTCATTTCGTTCGGCTTTGCGGAACTAGCTGCCGGCGATGGCTTCAGTGCATATCTGGAGGCAAACGGATCCTTGTATACCGTTGGACGTAATCAACACGGTCAACTGGGAGACGGAACCGATATTACCCGTTCCGAATATTTGTACGTTGCTTCAGCCGTAAGTTCATTAGCCTGCGGTTCCAACCATCTTTTGTTCGTCAAGACAGATGGCTCGCTATGGGCCATGGGTTACAATTCCTCCGGACAACTGGGAGACGAGTCGAATGCGACCTCTTTGTCGCCGAAGCAAATCTTGTCCTCCGGAGTTAGTTCCGTCGCGGCAGGTGGTGACCACAGCCTTTTTGTAAAAACTGATGGTTCCCTTTGGTCTATGGGGGCCAACATTACGGGACAGCTTGGCAATGGCCAGGCAAGTGATCTGAATGTACCCACAATGGTCGTTGCCTCTGGGGTAGGCTCCGTCTCGGCGGGATCGAACCATAGTTTATTCTTAAAAACAGATGGCTCCCTCTGGTCCATGGGCACGGGTTGGGCAGGAGCCTTGGGAACTGGGTCAGACGACGATAACGCAACACCTAATCAAGTCATCGACTCAAATGTAGCATTGGCTTCCGCAGGGGGCAATCACAGTCTCTTTGTGAAGAGTGATGGTTCTCTATGGGGTATGGGATTCAACACCTCAGGTCAGTTGGGGGATGGATCTACCACAGATCGCCTGTTACCTGTTGAGATTCTTTCTTCCGGCGTTGCCTCGGTGGCAACTGGAGACAATCACAGTTTGATTTTAAAGTCGGATGGGTCCTTGTGGGCCATGGGGAATAACGCTTATGGACAATTGGGAGACGGTTCCCTGATCAACCGATCGTCCCCGGTGCAAATCGAATCCTCCGGAATAGCTTTCTGTGCTTCAGGAGATAACCACAGTCTCTACGCAACCACCGCAGACCAACTCAAGAGTATGGGTCGCAACCGTAAGGGCGCCTTGGGAGATGGTTCTACACAGGATCAATCGACTCCCGTCACGGTCCGCGATGGCGGCTTGAATATTACGATGAGTGAGGATGGTTCGCCCACTGCATGGAGTGTTCCTGGGCTTTTGGCCTCGGATGCCGATGTTTCTGACGTTCTGACTTGGGGAGTTCTCACGCCACCTTCGAACGGAACCGTCATCGTCACCGGGACCGGGACCAGTCCAAGTAACTTCGATTACGTTCCTGACGGCAACTTCTCCGGCACCGACAGTTTTAACATCAAAGTAAGTGACGGAACGTCCGTGGATTCGGTAGCCGTGAACGTAACTATTGAACCCATTAACGATGCTCCGGCTTTCGTTCAGGGTTCTATCCTTGCCGTTACTATGAGCGAAGATGGAATCCCAGTTCCATGGAATTCCCCCGAACTAACGGTTGTGGATGCCGAGGACGACAACTTGACTTGGTTTACATCTACCGAACCTTCCAATGGAATTTCTTTTTTTGAGGTCAATGGCTCAGCGCTCACCCTGAACTATGATCCCAATGCTTCATTTACGGGCACAGATATGTTTCAAGTCAGTGTAACCGATGGACCCGCAACATCCGTCCTCACGGTCAATGTCAATGTTTCTCCCGTTAACGATCCTCCCGTAATAACTCAGGGTGCAGATATCGCCGAAGTCTTGGTCGAAGATGAAACTCTCACAACCTCTAATGCTCCCACTTTGACTGCATCCGATCCGGAAGGTGACAGTCTGACCTGGCGCGTGCTGACCCCTCCAGCAAACGGAACGGTAAACGTGAGTGGAACGGGCACGAGTCCGTCCACCTTTACCTACGCGCCAGCAGAAGACTTTTTCGGAGATGATAGTTTCGTTGTCATGGTCAGTGATGGTGACTTGAACGACACCATTTTGGTAACCCTTAAGATATCGGGAGTTAATGACGTTCCGGTAATTGCGGAAGGTTCAACCGTTTCCGTAACGATGAGTGAGGAAGGTTCCCCGAAACCTTGGGTTGCTCCAGTCCTTACCGCCGTCGATGCTGACGGCGATTCGCTGACTTGGAGTCTCCTGAGCTCTCCTGCTAATGGTTCGGCCTCGGTAGCCGGCTCGGGCGAGAGTCCCTCCACGTTCAGTTATAGCCCGAAAGATGACTTCAATGGGTCGGATAGCTTCACCGTTCGCGTAACTGACGGAACGACCCCGAGCGACGTCATCGTGAACGTGATTATTGAAGGGACGAACGAAGTTCCGGTCATCGCCCAAGGGGAAAGTGCCTCAGCCTCAATGAGTGAGGATGGTTCGCCTTCGGCATGGACCGCTCCCTCACTGTCCGCCTCGGACGCGGACTCTGACGACGATGCCTTGGTGTGGAGTGTGGGTGAACCGCCATCCAATGGTTCGGTTGCCGTGAGTGGTTCAGGCGCCTCTCCGCCAGTCTTTGCATATGAACCTTCGACTGACTTTTTCGGAGACGATAGTTTCGTCGTAAAGGGCAGTGA
>CAZWTI010000348.1:0-7524 GCA_964637065.1 uncultured Puniceicoccaceae bacterium | reverse complement strand
CCTTTCATGTCCGGATTCTCGATCTCGACGAAAGCTCACCCGAATTCTTAAGTTATGATGGTAATGGGACCGTGGTAATATCTATTTTCGAGAATCAAACTTACGTAACCGACCTGAACGCCTCGGATGTGGAAGTGCAGAACCTCGTTTACGCTTTTGCCGGCGGTTTAGATGGCAATGCTTCCGTTTTTGACTTAAACCAGTCTACGGGAGTCTTGAGCTTCAAGTCGCCGCCTGATTTCGAGTCACCTACAGATTCAAACAAGGGGAATGACTATGAGGTTACGGTATCTGCGAGTGACGTCTGGAGTAGTCCTGCAATGCAGGGCCTAACCATTAGAATCCTTGACCAAAACGAGGTTCCTCAGATTTCCACCCTGTCTTTCGATGTGCAGGAAGACAATGCGACTTCACTTGTAATCCTAGCAGACGATCCTGAACAGAACGCGATTTCCTACTCTTTGGCAGTCCTTCCATCTCATGGAAGTCTTGTTGGGACTCCACCTAATTTGAACTATTCGCCCGATCTTAATTTTTACGGAACCGACACCTTCGTGGTTACGGTAAGCGATGGGCTGCTGGAAAGCAACGTATCCATAAGTATAAACGTTCAGCCCGTTAACGATGCGCCCAATGCCACGGCTGACTCATTCACTTTCGATTACAATGGAACCCCGGTTGTCCTCCCTGTGCTGGGAAATGACAGTTCTGCCCCCGATGCGAATGAAACTTTAATCATTACTTCGGTCACTCAAGGAGTTTACGGTAGCGTTGCGTTGGATGCGAACACGTCTTCCATCCTTTTTACGTCCCATTCTGCCCACATAGGCCGAGACAGTTTTACTTACACCATTACCGATCAGGGTGGTTTGTCGAGCACTGCCAGAGTGGACTTGCTCGTAAACACTTCGACCAGTCTTCCCGGATGGCGCCATCTCTCGAATTTTGGCTTGTATTATCACGCATCCAGACCGTGGATTCAGCATGATGAGCTCGGCTGGCTTTATGTTCCCGAAGTGGGGGGCGAAGACAATGCGACTTGGATGTGGAATGACGACCTTGGATGGTTCTGGACTGGTGATCGATACTACCCCAGCATTTACTTGCAAGAGTTTGAGGGGTGGAGTTTTATTGGTGAAAACGGCTCTCAATACGAGGGGCTGCTTTTTGATTATGCTTCCAATAGTTGGCTGACTCCACAGCAACATACGATGCGTCGCTTGCAGGTTTTCGTGAACGACGCTTCTAACAGTATTTCAGTCGCAGCAGTCATTGATGGTTTTACCGCACTTTCCAGAGGAGATCGGGATATAATAATTTCCGAACTCTTGCTTGTCGGTCGCTCGAAGACCTTGACTGCAATGGGGATTTCCCTTGGATTTTAACCGAATACGTTAACTTCAAACTAGTGAAAATGAATTTCCATATCAATGGGGCAAGGTTCTTTACCTTATTTTTTGTTCTATCCCATTATGTGCTTATAGCTTCTGGCCAACAACCGGCTACAAGTAGTAGAGATTCCTATTCCAGTCTGGAAGCTCGCTTGCAGGAGATGTCGGCAAGGTATCAGAAAATATTCTCTCCTTTAGCTTCTCCGGTTTCGGCTGGCGCAAGCTCCGTGTCGCCCGTTGTTAGGGAGGGTCGCTCGGCAGGCGTTGATCAAGCCCAAGGCTCCAATCGGCTTCAACTTTCCTCGGAAGGGGAAAGAGTGGATTCCTTGGAGGATTCACGCGGTAGTTACTACTTGTTGCCATTTGTCTCATTGGCCATACCTTCATCAGTTACCTTGGATCTTCCGGCAGGTGCCCAATCCAAGATTGAAACCGAAGTTGGCTATGCGATGGGATTTAACTTAGGTCGCAGATGGGGTAATTGGATTGGAGAAATTCATTTTGACTATGGGAAAGTCGAGTTTGGAAATTATTCAGCGGCAGAATTAATAGTTCCTGCAACCGGAGAATCTGAAATAATGGTAATTGGTGCTCGGTTTGGGCATGGATTGCCTTTGGGCGAGAAGGGATTTTTGCGTATGGGACTAGGAGTCGGGTTTGGCAGTCGCGAGGATACCGTTGTTCCCGCCCGCGACGTCGATCCCGTGTCCTCGGATCATTCTGTATTCACTTACGATGCCTTGTTGGGTTTGGGATATGCTTTTTCGGAGAATTTTTCGGGGCATCTTGGGTATCGTTTCTTGGGCACGAACAACAATGAGAATTTCGGGCCGTTGAGAAACCATTTGGTGGAACTCGCCTTAGGAGCCGATTTTTAACGTCTCTCTTAATTCCTTTTTCGTTGCCTTGTTCGCCCTTGCCGGCGAGACAGTTTGGTTTGGCAAGGATGAGTAAGAAAAAGGAAGACACGCCCATGATGCGGCAGTATCGGGAGGCTCGGGAAAGTCTCGACTCGGATACGCTCCTCCTGTTTCGCTTGGGCGACTTCTACGAGTTATTTGAAGAGGATGCTGAACGGGGTTCTGCCCTGCTTGGAATCACGCTTACAAAGAGGCACGAAATGCCTATGGCAGGTATCCCTTCCCATGCGGCTGAAGGCTACCTCACAAAGTTGCTTTCGAAGGGCTACAAGGTCGCAATTTGTGACCAACTGGAGGTTCCAAGGCCCGGAAAGTTGGTGAAGCGCGGCATCACTCGTATCCTAACCCCCGGCACCGTGCTCGAGGAGCGTCAACTTGAGGCGGGCCAGAATCATTTCCTCCTCGCTCTGGATGTAGATAAACGTGGCGTCAAGGCGGCTTGGTTGGACTTGTCCACAGGCAAGTTCGTACTCGCCACATCGGTTGAAGCGAGCGATCTGCTTGCGGCTTTCGCTTCTATTTCCCCTCGAGAATATCTTGTCCCCGAGGGATTGTCTGATCGACTGATTCGAGAGCCAACGCTTGCAGCCTTTCTGGAGGAGTCAGAAGTCCTGCTTGCCCAAGCTACCCGGACGGAGCGCCCCGAGTTTGACTTTGACCCGCGTGCAGGTGCTCGGGAGATAATGGAAAACCTCGGCGTGATGAATCTCGAGGGTTTCGGGATAGGTCTCGACCATGAAGGTCTTGGGCCTGCAGGCGCTCTTCTTGTATATGCCAATGACGTCCTTCGAGGCAAACCGGGCAATCTGCGTAAGGTGGAAGAGTATAGGAGTGGTTCCGCTCTGCTGGTTGATCCCGCAACACAGCGGAACCTCGAAATCTTTCGTACTTCCGCCAATACTCGTTCGGGTTCCCTGATTGATGCGATGGACGAAACCGTGACGCCTTCCGGTTCCCGTTTGCTTGAGCGATACCTTGCGCAGCCCGAGTTGAACCTTGGAGAGATTCGACGTCGGCAGGATAGCGTTGGGGAGTTCTTGGATGCCCCGGGACTGACCGAAAAGGTTCGAGAAACCCTGAGGGGCGGTAACGACTTGGAGCGAATACTTGGCCGTCTCAGGAATCGGATGGCTCGTCCCCGCGAACTTGGCGGTCTGCGGGCGACCTTGCGCGGACTACCAAGTCTTGCCGAGCAACTTTGTGCGAATGTGGATCGTCAACCTTCAATCGGCAGTCTCGGCCATGCCATCGAGACCTTTGATGACCTTCGAGCGCTTCTCGACCGTGCTCTCGAAGAAGAACTTCCTGCGGATATCAAGATGGACGTCAAGACAGTTGGCGGACGAGTCGTGCGTTCTGGTTTTGATGAGGAGTTAGACCGTCTTCGCGAACTCGGTTCAGGAGGCAAGCAGTGGATAATGGATTTGGAGGCTTCAGAGCGTGAAAAGACGGGCATCGGCAACCTTAAGGTTAAATACAATGGTGCCTTTGGTTACTTCATCGAGGTGACCAAGGCGAATCTGAACCTTGTGCCCGATGAGTATGTCCGCAAGCAGACCATGACCAACGCGGAGCGCTACTACACGGACGAGCTTCGGCAAAAGGAAAAGGAAATCCTTAATGCGGAGGAACGTTCCGTGGCCCGTGAGGAAGAGCTCTTTCGAGAGGTGGTGGAAACCGCATTAAAGGAGGCCGACGCTTTGGCCGAGACTGCTTCAGCGCTGGCCGAAATAGACCTTTTCTCCGCATGGGGTTTGATTGGTCGAGAACGCAATTATTGTCGCCCCGAGTTTGAGCAGGATTCTCATGAGATCGAAATTAAGCAAGGGCGTCATCCTGTTGTGGAAATCTCACTGAAGAAGGAAAGTCTCGGTCTTGCCGGGACCCATGCCTTCGTTCCAAACGATTGCCGCATTTCAGCTTCCGGCGAGCAGATTTGTCTCATAACCGGGCCCAATATGGCAGGAAAGTCTACCTTTATTCGGCAAGTTGCTCTCATTGCCCTCATGTCTCACGTCGGATCTTTCGTCCCAGCCAAAGCATGCCGCCTCGGCCTGCTCGACCGCATATTTTCCCGTGTCGGCGCTGGTGATGAGCTTGCACGAGGAAATTCCACATTCATGGTCGAGATGAACGAGACTGCCAACATCCTCAACAACTGCACTCCCAAGAGCCTCATCATTCTCGACGAGATTGGACGCGGCACCAGTACTTACGATGGCCTAAGCATCGCTTGGGCCGTTGTGGAACACCTTCACGGCAACGGCGCAGTCGGCCCCAAGACCTTGTTCGCCACTCATTATCACGAACTTACTCGGTTGGCTGAAACCCTGCCTCGCCTCAGCAACTATTCGGTTGCGGTAAAGGAATGGAATGACGAGATCATTTTCGTGCGCCAAGTCACTCCCGGCGCCTCGGAGCGTTCCTTCGGGATTCAGGTCGCCCGTCTCGCCGGCTTGCCTGATACCGTAGTGGACCGGGCAAAGACCGTCCTTCAAACGCTCGAAGCCGGAGACGACCAAGTTGCACATGCGAAAACACCTTCCCGAACCAGTGAAGAAATCGAGGAGGAATTCACTCTCGCCGCGGATGAAGTTTCCGAGATTTCACGTGTAGAAGACTCCTCTGGTGATTCTCAGCTTGAGCTTTTCTAACCGAGTTTCATTCTAGATGCCTGACATTCTCTTCAATAGCTTTCTGACTCCTGATTAAAACTTTTGTGTGCTGAAGTTATTGAAGTGTAACTATTATTGACTTTTTCTTAAGTATTCTTGGGAAGATCAGTAATTATTCTTGCCCCGTCTGAAACTTCAAATTTATGAATTTCCGGACGAACGCCAAATTTGTTTTCATATGTCCTCGCCACACCTTCGGCCTCGGACTTGGTGAACGCCTCGTTCGTCCATGACAGAGTCGCCCCTCCGAAACCGCCCCCGGTAAGCCTGGCTCCCAGTACACCTTTTCTATTTTTCAGGTCATCGACCAGAAAATCCAGTTCCGGGCAACTATTCTCAAATAAATCACGAGAACTTTCGTGCGAGGCAAAAAGCAGTGAGCCGATTTCCTTCGGATTGGCTTCACTCCTGAGTAGCTCAATTGCCTGTTCGACTCGTATTGTTTCCTCGATGACGTGCCGGGATCGCTTGGATAGTATATTTGGTAGTTTCGCTTCCGAAAGCATTTCGGCTTTCACCTCCGCAAGGCAAGAGAGGTTTCCCTCCTGCTCCTGAAGTCTCTTGATGGCTTCGGTGCATTCATTGTTCCTAGTAGCGTAAAGTGAATCTACAAGGTCGTGCTTGATGCCCGTGTCGAAAACCCAAACATAGGTCTCTCCAGGCAGCTTCAAGGTGGAGAAGCTTTCTTTCCTGCAATCGATTAATACGAGATGGCCCTTTTCGCCATGGGTAGATACGCCTTGGTCCAGGATGCCGCAGGGTACACCCACGAATTCGTTTTCAGCATGGCGACAAAGACGGGCAAGATCGAGTTTGCCTAAAGTATGATTCCCCAATTGCAGAAGGGACAATGCGGTAGCCAGTTCGACTGCGGCACTGGAGCTGAGGCCAGCCGATAGAGGGAGGTTGGTCGTGAGGATCAAATTGAATCCGCAAGCCGGGGCTAGTCCCTTTTCATGCAGAGCCCAAAGTATGCCGAGAGGATAATTGGCCCAGGATTCATGATCTTCACGCGGAGAGAGATCGTCGAGAGTTGTCTCCACCACCGCGTCCTCAAAAGTTTCGCTGAAGAGGCGTATCGTTCCGTCATCACGAGGCATGGCGAGGGCGGATACCCTGCCGTCGATAGCTGCCCCGAGTACTTTTCCACCATTGTAGTCGAGGTGGTTGCCGAGGAATTCGATCCTTCCCGGAGCCTCCGCCCACCTGGCGTCTTTAAAAAATTCCTTGTAGGCTTCTACGCCGTGTGCTTTTTCTTCCTCATAATCCATAGATTATAAAAAAACCCGCGGCAAACCGCGGGTTTTTTAAAGAGTATGGTATAGTCCGGTTTAAAGAGCAGCTTTCAGCTTGGCGCCGGGCTTGAACTTAACGGACTTGGAAGCCTTGATTCGGATCTTGGCGCCGGTTTGGGGGTTGATGCCGTCGCGGGCAGCCCTAGTAACGGGGGAAAAGGTGCCGAAGCCGATGACTTGGACAGCATCTCCTTTGGCAACGGTTGCTGTAATAGTGTCGATTACGGCATTTACAGCTGCATCCGCAGAGGCTCGGGAGGCATCACTGCCTAGATTTCCTTGAACGGCGTCAATCAGTTCTCCTTTGTTCATTTACGTTTCCTTTTTGTTGGAAGGTGGTTGATATGGCAGGTTATTAAGAAGGCTCCATGCCTCTTTTTTTTCATGGTTTCGTCAACTCCTTTTTGCTCACAACCGTTTTTTTTCATGGTTTCCAACTGCCGAAACCCTCCAATCCCGCTTTATCATTGGGCCTTAGCTCTCCCTTGGCGCCGCAAGTCGCCGTTTCCAGAAGTCCTTGAAGGGCTTGGGTTTTAGGGATGTTCAGTTGTTCGGAAAGTTGGTCCGCTCGCTTCAGTAACTGAGTTGCCATGCGGTTGGCTTGTTTTTTTTCCGCCCCAAGGTCAAAAAAAAGTTTGGCAACCTTTTCGATTTCTTCGTTTGCAGTCATATTGGGAATATTCTGGGTTCTTCCGACGGCGAGAAGGAGAGGCCTTTTGTTTTAATTTCAGGCAAGTTTTCCAAACGAACCAAAGCCATTCCAAGTCCTCTCGAATCAATTTCGGCGGTAAAGTAACTTTTCAGCAGTCCAAAGTTTTTTTCCTTTAGGAATAGTTTTGCTGGAAGATTCTCCGGGAGGGTGCTTTTGATTTTGACCGGAATCAGTCCTCGCTGGATTTGTCCCATTGACTTTAGGCGAGCCATGACCTCTTGCCCGAGAAAACAACCTTTCTCGAAGTCAACTGCATCGGTCTCCAACCCGCCCTCATGGGGGAGTTCGTCCGGTCCAATTTCAATTGGAATGGCGGGAATCCGAGATTCTATTCGGGTCTGGTTAAGAAAACCGGAGTCACAAAAGCGCAGCCGGCCTGCCGCTTCGGCTTTCTTAAGAAGATGGTAGAGTTTTTCGGCTTGGCTTTCATTTGCTAGAATCTCGATGTTTGCCGGGTGTGTCCGCCTGCCGTTGAAAACCAAGCCCACCTCGCTTTGCAGAAAGGATACATGGGGTGGTCGAACGAAATCC
>CAZWTI010000347.1:0-3324 GCA_964637065.1 uncultured Puniceicoccaceae bacterium | reverse complement strand
CATCGACGAGCGTTTCACCTTTATCGTTATGCGCCAAGGGCAAGAGAACATGAGAGCGTAAGCGGTAGAGTGAGGGGTAACGGTCACTGGCATCCGATCCCGGGCAATTCCAAGACCCGCAGGCCGCTGCGACTTCGAACGAATCCCGTGCGTTTGGCTCCGGGAGAAAAGCTCTACTTTACCTTGGGTGAAACCAAAAGGTTCAACCCCGGGCAAGAATACGTCTTCACCCTCCGCAACCACCAGAGATTCGCCCACCACCTCTATTACGTCGTGCCGAGGCTGTTGTGCCCCCCCGTGGCGGAGGACGAGCAAGTCACCTTCGTCTACACGGGTGGCGGGATCGGCGGACATTGGCTTAGTCCCTTCCAGCGCGAACAGGAACGGGACGAGGCCAACAAGAACCCCAAGGTCCTCGGCACCACTCTGTTCATGATCAAGGGCGGACAGAGGTATGCCATCAAGAAAGTCAATCGACGCATCGACCAAATTCGACTGAAAGACCATGGTAGTTACCAAGACTACGGGCGGGCGGACATCGTGGCGGCCGATCCAAGCCGGGTGATCGGGCCGCGAATAACTCACCTGTTGAGCACTCACCACAAGAATCCCCAAATGGTTTTCCTGGAGCACAACCCCCGCTCGTTGGTCGATGCTTGGCACCTTGGTCAGGGCTACCAGTGGTGGAGAGGCCACGAGACCGACCTCGAGGAGGGCATGGGAGATCGGGACCTCGGGGACGAGGAGGGAGTCGTATTCACCGTCAACGCAAATCCGGACGAAAGCCTGTCGGGAGATTTCTACAACGGGACGAGCGGCAGAACCTACTACGGCTACCAAGGCCACAGTACCGACGTAGCGGGCTTTCAACGAGTCTCCAGAGGCAACAACGGTGAGCAACAATATCTCCCGCAAACCTCTCGAATCGTGCTCTTCGACGTACCGCGCCAACCCCTCATGTCCCTCGCCTCGCTGCAGCACGTCAACTTGAGCTATTTCGGCAACAGTCCATCCTACGCCATAGGGAACTCGTACGCCACCTCGCTCGTTTCCCGGAATAGGAAATGGACCCGATTCAATCAGCTGAGCGCCTTGCCCATGAACTATGCGGCAACAAACAAGAGATGGGGCAACGAGCACCAGAACACCATCATCGACTATTCCTATTACGCCAACGAGAGCCTGTGGGATGGCTTCTTCTTCTCCACGGTACCGACGAGATACGCGCAGTCGAACAAGCACCCTCCCTTCGAGACTTTCGACCAGTACTACGTGAACGCCCGCAAAAGCCTGCCGAACCAGAGGATGGTCTACCATACCGGCCCCGACAGGCTATTGCCCAAGGCGGATGGAGACGGGTCACTGCGTCAATTTGGGGAAGCCGCGGCCAACCTGCTCGTCGATGGGGCCTTCAACGTCAATTCCACCTCGGTGGAGGCTTGGAAGGCGCAGTTGGGCAGTCTGGCCCAAAACAAGCTGCACCTAAGGGATCTGCAGGACGGCAACGAGCTCGTCTCCAACGGGCGTCGTGACGTTACGATGGATTTTGGTTCCGACCAATTCCCGTTTCCACGCCTCGGCGTTTCCATGGGACAACCCGTGAACCCGGAATCGGGAAACCTGAACCAGGATTTCTGGACGGGCTTCGCGGGCCTGAACGGGGATCAACTTCAGCGTTTGGCGGAGGAAGTCGTGCAGGAGGTGAAGTTTCGAGGACCCTTCCTGTCCATGTCCGACTTCGTGAACAGGCGGCTCACCAGCCCCCCGGGAAATCAAATCGTCAGGAAACTGCACAAGAGCGAGTGGCCCAGCGACGACGAGCAAAGCAGACAGGGATTGCGTGGTGCCATCCAGGCTGCCATCCACGACGCCCGCATCAACGACGGCGGACTCAGCTCCAAGTACGGCTACCAAGGCGCGGGGCCCGACTTCATTCCGAACAACGTCGGCCAGTTCAACGCATTCGGTTACGTCGCTGCGGGTCTGAACAACGACTGGACCGACCCGAGCAACTCCCAAGTCATCTATCCGCGCACGACTAATTGGGGCATTGGCTTCGAGCGAAGCGTGAACCGACGCAAGGCGCCCAACCAACCCGGCGTATTCCAAATGAGCCAGGCTCCGGGCAAGGAATTCTCTCACGGCGAAGCACCCGAGAACATGCTGGCCGCGACCAACGGCGTGACCGGGGCAATGATGCCCGGATGGTTGAGCCAAGCCGACGTCCTCACCTCTCTGGCGCCCGTCATAAACGTCCGCTCCGACACCTTCCTCGTGCGAACCTACGGCGACGTGAACCCCTTCTATCCCGACGTAAAGGTCTGGTGCGAGGCCATCGTCCAGCGCCTTCCCGAGTACGTCGTCGATGGCACAGGAAACGTCTCCGGCAACGGCAACTCCTACGGCGGCGATCCTGTCCATGCTCGACCCACGGAACCTTTCGAGGACCTCAACGACAACGGCCTGAGAGATTCCGACGAACCCTTCACCGACCACAACATCGACGGACGTCACGGACTAGCAGACGACTTTGGAGGCCAACAGCTGCAAAACCCAGTCAACCAACGCTTCGGTCGTCGTTTCCGCATCCTGCGCTTCCGCTGGCTTACCGAGGACGAGGTCTAGCAACCCCGTGAAAACGACCTTCACGACTCACTCCGCCTGTCTTCGCTCACGACCCAAGGCCGGGAGCCCGTGGTTACCTTTGCTGCTTTTGGCGACCTTTGCCATCCATTGCTCGGCCCAAGACCAAGTCCCCGCAAAGCCCGACGGTGAGGGAGGGAAGGAGGCAGAACCGACCTGCATCTTCTCCGGCATAGTCTGGCAAGGCGCCTCGATCAACGGACTCGGTTACTTTCCCGAGGGAAAGGAAGAGGACGAATTCATCGAGGTGTTTCTTCCCAACGCCGGGCGTTCCCGCAAGTACGCCTATTACGGAGCTTCCACGCTCACCTTCTACAACAGGATCGAGGTTGAGGAGAAAGAAGAGGGCAAACCAGAAGACGCCAAGCCTCCGCCGAATAAGGAAGAGAAGCCCGAGGAGGAGAAAGAAAAGGAGATCCAGTTCGTTCCGGTCATCTCGACGAAACTCGATCCCAAGATGAAGGAAATCTTCATCTTCTTTTACAAGAACACGGGAGAAAAGGGCGGGTACAACCTAAGGACAATCGACTTCGATCCCAAGACCTTCCCGAAGGGCTCCTTTTGGTTCTTTTCTCGCTGCAGTCACCCTCTTTCCATCCAGTTCGGTCTCGACAAAGGGCAATTGGCCGCCCTCGGCCAAGCCATGATCAAGGCCCGTCCCGACGAGTTCGGCGACCTCCC
>CAZWTI010000346.1:0-2656 GCA_964637065.1 uncultured Puniceicoccaceae bacterium | reverse complement strand
GCCCCCCACGAGCGCCATCACCGTCATGACCCCGAGCACGGAGAGCACGATGGTGGTCTGGGGTTCGGGGAACTTGCCTTCCGGGCTGTGCGGTCCGTAGGGGAGATAGCCCGCCAGCATGAGGGAGTTGAAGATGGGCAGGGCGAGGAAGACGAGCAGGCCCACGCACGCGAGGAGGAGGACGTTTTGTATCGTAGAACCTCCACGCACGGTGCGTCTTCTCTCGGCGATTCCCATGCCCGGCATTCTCCGGCTTGCGCCTTCGGGTCGTCAACTGGAAACCCGCGGGGCCTTCGGCCCGCTTCTTCCCGCGAACCTATTATCATTGAGTTGCTGATGCTTCTTCAATTCTTCGAACACTGCCAACTCCCTCTATACCATTCGCTGATCGGAAGTCGGGGATTTTGATTCTCAATTATTGCCGCTTCGGTTCGATTGCAGGCGCGAAATCAGTGGGTGACAGTTCGTGAACTGGACGATAGGCTCTCGTTGGTACTGAACCATCGACGCTTTACCGTGTCGCAGGCCCATGACTCCCTTACCCGAAGCGTTTGCTCTGGTTTCCGAAAACCCACATAATCTTGTGGGTTTTGCGTCCCCCCACGGATTTCGAGACTACCAGGACGAGCCGTAGTGGACTTCGAATCCCTCAGCCAGGTACCGGCGACTTTCGCGGAGAAAAAGTTGATCCTCTTCCTTGTCGTAGTATGGCTCGTAGGAATCGGAACCGAAGAAAAAGCCCTCCGTTTCGGGCAGGTTCTTGCCCTTGATCGCCTTCTCCAGTTCGTCCAGATCCTCAAGTTCGATGCGCAGTTCCACGGGATAACAGAAGACCGTTGCGTGCATGACGAATTGTTCGGCAAGTTCCTTCGTGAGCAGTTTTCGATTTCCATTGACTGCAGGATCGGGAGGAGGAGGGCCGACCCTTACCGAGGTGATTTCCCCGGTTTCGCGAAAGGCCCGGATTCGAGCGTCGAGTTCCTCGGACAAGTTGATCTTTCCCTCGTGTTTGGACAAGGCCCTGATCGCGGCATCGTCCAGGTCTTTCAACGAACGAAGATCGAGCTTCCCGACGTGCCCGGAGAGCGCTTCCGCGGCTCCGGCACCCAATTCCTCGAGATCGTAAAGTTTCAGCGCGCCACCATGCCCCGAGAGAATTTCGGCGGCGGCGTCCTCGATGCAGGAGAAACCCGGGAATGAATCCTCCTCGGGCTCCAGCAGCCATTCCCTCGCCATGGCGGTCGTGATCGTATGAACGCTCCGCAGAATGGACTCGACCCGGTTCGATCCGGGGTTTTCCACCTTGAGCCGTCTCCCCAGGGCAAGCAAGGTCTTCGCGACTTCCTCCGACATATCGACCTCTCCACTTAGAAGTAGGCGACCTCCGTACTTGATCATTTCGCAGGCCAGTTCCGGCGTGACTTCGTTAATCCCGAGCGTCAGAGAGGAACCACCCAAGCCTCCCCCCATCCCATGGGAATCGGCGAAGGCGCGCATGACTTCGGGTTCGATCCGGACGAGCCCGTCAAGTTCGACTCTTGAGGCCCAGAACCCCCTGTGCCCGGCGAGAGCCGTGGCTGCGGAGGTCGAGAGATTCTCGAGACCTCCGAGCTCCAGGGCAAAGTGGTTGTCGGCGAGAATTTCGGCGGCCTCGTTCTCGATCGCCGTGTAGGCCGACATCTCCTCGGGTGGCGGCGGACCCAACTTCTTATTGTACAAGTTTTCCATCCAACCTTGAAGACGGTTGTGTTTGCCCCATTCGGCGAAGGGGATTGCGTCCTCCTCCGTTTCGCCGGGTCGTCTGTAGTCTGCCCACTGGTCCAGTCCCATGATTTTTCCTTTGTTTTCGTGTTAATTCGAATCGAATTCTTCAAAATCGACTATTTCCCCGAAGGCGAAGCCCTTTGTGGGAATCTTGCGGAGTTGTTCCTCAATTGGTTTCACCGCCATGACTGGTTTAGTCCTTGGATTTGACCTCTGTTTCTTTACTTGTGAAGCACAATGGATAATTTTATCTTCCTTTATCAAAGATAAAGGAAAATAATGGAATACGCAAGCTAATTTCGTTCTCAATCTACTTTTTGGCTCTTCTTTATCCTTGGATTAGGAACTTGCCCCGGGCACGATTCGTTCGTCTAATGAGGATCAAATGAGGTCATTCTTGCTCGCAGGCGTCCTCCTCGCCTTCTCCCCGACCTTTGCGGGATGGGACTTGTTTGCGGCTGCTCCCGGAAAGGGGAGCCAGAAGGGGAAAAAGCCCAAGAGCCCCGAGCAAACCTTCAAGGAAAGACAGTCCAAGGCGCAGGCGGAATTTCGCAAGCGGGTCGCCGGACAGAAGAAGGACTCGCCCAGATACAAGTCTGCCGAAAAAATCCTGAGGGAACAACTGACCAAGGCCCAGTTCGAATATCGCAGACAGGTATCCGAGCAACAACGCAAGCGACAGGCTGAGGCCGAGGCGAAGCGCAAGAAGGAGCTGGAACAGGCCAGGAAGCGGCGGAACGAGCAGAGGCTTTCTTCCATGAGGGAGGAGGTTTCCGCGAGCTTGTCGCGCATTCCGCGACTGGAGGGCCGCATGCAGGGGATCAAGGCGAAGCGCAAGAAATTGGGCGAAGGCATCCGGCTGGTTTCCTCCAAGGCGGAGGGAGAGAAGTTC
>CAZWTI010000345.1:0-2865 GCA_964637065.1 uncultured Puniceicoccaceae bacterium | reverse complement strand
TTGCTCGGGGATGACGACGGTGGCGTTGAGGTCTGCGAGAACGTCGGCGGCCAGCATGTTCTTGGTAATGGCGCCAGGTTTCACGGCATCCGCGAGGGTGGCGAGGTCGGCGAGCTTGGCGACCTCCGCGGAAAGGGCGTGGGGAGCGGAGTTGATGCGTTGATCGGGTTGGAGGTGGAGGCGACCGCGTGCGGTGCCGTCGTCGAAGTGGACCTGTAGGTAGAGTTCGGGGTAATCGAGGAAGAGACTTGGCGGAATGGGGTTCATTCCCTGCCCGCCGAGGAGGACGAGGTAATGACCGCGATCAACCGGGACGTTGATGGTGGCGTTTGCGTCCGCTCCGTTACGCCAGCGGATGGTGCCGTCGGCGTCGCGGAGGGCGAAGGTGAACTGGGCGTTGCCGGAGAAGTTGAGGCCGTTGATGGCGACCTTGCCAGCGTAGGGCACGGAGGCGGCGAAGATCTTTGCGCCGAAGAAGGCGAAAAGGATCCAGACTAAAATGGAGGGATGAAGGGTTTTGATGGAACTGCAGGATTCTTTTGCAAAGATAACGGGTACGGGAAGTGGAGCAAGAGGATTCTGGGGAAGACCGCCGAAGCGATCCGCAAAAAGGGAAGGATCAGCGGCCGAGGGCCTTGCGGATCAGTTCCTCGGTGGTGGCGTCGGAACCCAGTTCCTCAACGGCCTGGCGGACGGCCTTGTCGGCGGCGGGAGCCTTGTAGCCCAAGGTAAGGAGGGCGGTGATGGCGTCCTGATAAGGGCCGACGGGTTGGGCGGCCACGGGTGTTGCGCCCGACGATGCCGGAGTGACGGAGGAGCCGGGAGGGAGTACCTTGTCCTTGAGTTCGACGACGATTCGCTCGGCGGTCTTCTTGCCAAGGCCGGGAGCTTTGGCGAGGAGACCGACGTCGCCTGCCGCGATGGCGGTCTTGAGTGTGGGTAGGGAGAGGGAGCCGAGGAGGTTGAGGGCGATGCGGGGACCGATGCCTGATACCTTGTCGATGATCAGGCGGAAGAAATCGCGGGCCTCGCGGTCGCCGAAACCGTAGAGGGTCTGGGCGTCCTCTCGGTAGGTGGCGTGGGCGTGAAGCTTGATCTCCTTGCCGTGGGCGGGAAGCTTTTCCGAGGTTGTGAGGGGGACGTGCACCTCGTAGCCGATACCGCCCACCTCGACGACGGCAAGGTTCGGCTGGCACTCGAGGAGGATTCCGCGTATGGTGGCGATCATAGGCTAGTCGGTGAGGCCGAGGACGTCCTGCATGGAATAGAGACCCGCAGGTTGGTCGACGATCCATTTGGCGGCCCGTAGGGCGCCTGCGGCGAATATGGCGCGATCGGTGGCGCGGTGGGTGAGCTCGAGACGCTCGCCCGAGCCGGCGAAGAGAACGAGATGGTCGCCCACGACGTCGCCCCCGCGAAGGGAATGAGAACCGACTTGGGCGGTGGGGCGCTCGCCCGTGAGGCCTTGCCGACCGTGGGCGACGTCGGCGTCGGAAAGGCCGCGTGATTCCTTTATGATCTCGAGCAGACGCTCGGCGGTGCCGCTGGGGGCGTCCTGCTTGTGGCGGTGGTGCATCTCGACGACCTCGGGGTCGAAGTCGGACTTGGCGTCGAGGACCTCGGCGGCCTTGCCCGTGAGGTAGAAGAGGAGATTGACGCCGGTCGAGAAATTGCCGGCCCACACCATGGGTATGCGGGACGAGAGGGCGGAGATGTAATCGCGGTCCTCGGAGACGTGGCCCGTGGTGCCGATGACGATGGGCTTTTGAGCGGAAACCGCGAGGGTGGCGATGGAGAGGGTGGCGTCATGCAGGCTGAAGTCGATGACGACGTCACATGTATCGATCCCGGCGGTGGGATCGTCCCCCATGTCCACGGCGGTAGAAATTTCGCAACCCTTGTCGGAGGCGATGGCTGAGATGGCTTGGCCCATGCGGCCCTTGGCACCGTTAAGCAGTATTTTCAGTGACATGTCGGAAATGGCTAAGCGATGGGAAAGTCGATCGCAAGCTTTGCGAGACTGTCGCGGTTCTCCGACCGCAGGCCGCAGAGAGGAAGTCGCACCTCATCGGACACGATGAGACCGAGGGTTTTCATGAGAAACTTGATCGGCACGGGGTTGGGTTCGACGAAAATCTCGTTGAATGCTCGTAGATACTTAAGGTGAAGTTCGCGAGCATCGGAATACTTGTCGGAGGAGGCGAGACTCACCATCTCGGCAATGGAGGAAAGGTAGACGTTGGAAGCGACGCTGATGACGCCCTCGGCACCACAGGCCATGAAAGGGAGGGTGAGAGCGTCGTCGCCCGACAGGATGAGGTAGTCCGAACCGAGGGCGGCGGCAGTCTCGGAAACCTTGGCGGAACGACCTCCGGCTTCCTTGATGGCGCAAACGTGCGGATACTTATCGTACAGGCGGGCGACGGTGGTGGTGGCTATCTCGATGCCGCACCTAGAAGGAATCGAGTAGAGAACGATGGGCTTCTCGGTGACCTCGGCGATGGCCCCGAAGTGTGCGATAAGTCCTTCCTGGGAAGGTTTGTTGTAGTAGGGGGCGACGAGGAGGAAGGCGTCCGCGCCTGCCTCGGCAGCCGACTTCGTGAGATGGAGAGCCTCCGCAGTGGAGTTGGCCCCCGTCCCGGCAATGACGGGAACGCGACCCGCAGCGACCTCCACCGTCCGCCGGACCACAGCAAGGTGTTCCTCGGGCGACAGGGTAGGGGACTCCCCTGTGGTTCCGCAGGGGACGAGACCGCTCGCGCCGTCGACCACCTGTCGTTCGACGTGTATCTCGAGATCGGGGTAGTTTATCTCCCCTCCCTTCATCGGCGTGATGAGGGCCGTGTGTGTTCCCTTGAGTCGATT
>CAZWTI010000344.1:0-3101 GCA_964637065.1 uncultured Puniceicoccaceae bacterium | reverse complement strand
CGCTTGGTCTTGAGGGGGCGCAGAGCTTGGACCAGTTTGGCCCTTGTCTGGGATGGTTCAATCACATCATCCAACCAGCCGTTTCTCGCTGCCACATATGGGTCTCCGAACTTTCTCTGGTACTCCTGTGACAATTCTTTGTGAGCAGTTTCGGGATCATTTGCCTCTGACAATTCCTTGCGATGGATGATACTGACAGCCCCGTCAGCTCCCATCACCGCCAACTCTCCACTGGGCCATGCGACATTGTAGTCCGAGCCTAAGTGCTTGCAGCTCATTGCTAGATAGGCGCCTCCGTAGGCCTTGCGAGTGACAACAGCCATCTTTGGCACGGTGGCCTCAGCATATGCGTACAGCAACTTGGCTCCGTGACGAATGATGCCACCCCACTCCTGTACTGTCCCGGGAAGGAATCCAGGGACATCAACGAAGGTGACAACTGGGACATTGAATGAGTCACAGGTACGGATGAAGCGGGCTGCCTTGACCGAGGCATCGATGTCTAGGCATCCTGCAAGCACGGTGGGCTGATTGGCAACGATTCCCACGGAGTGGCCGTCGAGACGCGCGAAGCCGATGAGGATGTTCTCAGCATAGTCCTGGAACAGTTCAACAAATCGGCCTTCGTCGACTATCTCTTCAATTACCTTGCGCATATCGTAGGGGCGGTTGGAGTCGTCCGGGACAATGTCGTCAAGAGCCTTACAAGACCTGTCCCAAGGATCTCCTCCTGCTACCTTATCTGGTTCAGCCAGAGTGTGGTCAGGAAGGAAGGACAGGATCTCGGCTGCAATGTCTATCGCATCCGACTCGTCATCGGCCACCAAACAGGCAATTCCACTTCGACTGGCATGCTGCTCAGCACCCCCTAAACTGGCCTCGTCTATCTCGCCGGAAACGATCTCAGGAATCATGTACGGGCTGCGCATGAACATCTGGCCGTGTTCAGCACCTAGGATTACGAAATCTGACAAGCCAGCAGCCAGAGCGCTGACGCCCGAGACGGTGCCCAGAATTACTGAAACGATTGGGATTCGCCCCGAGCAGGCAACCATCACATCGAGTAGTCCTCCTGTAGCGCCTAGCGAGGTGACTCCTTCCTCTACGCGTTGACCGTCTCCGTCCCAGATACAGATTAGTGGCAACTGGGACTTCTCAGCGAACTCAGCGACCTTGCAGATTTTCTTCGCGTGCATCTCACCGATTGTTCCTGAGAACACTGTGTAGTCCGGTGCTAACCACACTACTCTTCTGCCATCCAGCATTCCGTGCCCGGCTACAACTCCATCTCCGAGCGGGCGATGCAGGTGCATGTTGTGCTCGGTGGCTCGATGCTGTACGAAGGCGTCGACCTCAACGAATGAATCCGCATCCAGCAAATCGTCAATGCGCTCACGAGCCGAGCGTCGGCCTTCCTGCCACATGTCCATGAGGCTAGCGCGGGCACCGGGACTGTGTGAAGCATCGCGCATGGCATCGAGTTCGTCACTCGGAGAGCCCGCCATGGATGACCCAAGCGCGAGTCGGTTCATCAGCAAGACGCCTACTCGACGAATCCCTTCCAATTCCTCATATACTCGATGAATGGCTTGCTGAGGCCTTGTTCTGCGAGGTGCTCGGGAGTGAATGGAGGTCTAGCAGGACGATACTTGGGATTACCTGCATGAGATGCCCAGTCTGCGTGTCCTATCCCGGCTCTGGCAACTCCGATGAGGTCAGCACCCTGATCCATTACTGCTTGCGCCTCAGAGGAGTCCCATATCGCTCCAGTGGAGATAGTCGGGATTCTACCAGAGAGAGGCTCGGAGAACCACTCGGTAATCATTCGTGGGTCATCAGGGAAGTCCGAGGACGGGATGAAGGAGTCCCAGCACGAGATATGCAGGAAGTCAATGCCAGCCTCAACCAGCATCTCGGATAATGCGAGACTATCCTCAATTCTGACGCCTATCTTGGGATACTCGGGCGAGATTCTTACTCCCACTAAGAAATTCTCAGGAACTCTTGATTTCACCTCCTCGATGATTCTCAGAAGGAAACGGGCTCTCGCCTCGATGGGGCCTCCCCACTCGTCATCCCTGCGGTTGGTCCCGTCACCGAGGAACTGGCAGATTAGGTAGCCGTGGGCGCCATGCAGCTCGACGCCATCAAAGCCCGCAGTAGAGCATCTGACTGCAGCATCTCCGAAGGCTGTAATCAATCCCTCAATCTCGTCTCCCGAGAGTTCTCTAGAGTGTCCACAATGGGCCTCAGTACAGGGGTTTTCACTCGCAGAAACCGGCTGCTCTCCAGTCAGTTCTTCGGGCGCGCGCATGCCACCGTGGAAGATTTGTGCCAGGCCCAGGGCATCACGCTCTCGAATGCCCTCTGCAAGCCTTGTCAGCCCGGGCATCTGGTGATCTCCCCATACTCCCATCTCCCCTACCCAACCCTGTCCGCCAGAAGTCACATGGGATGCAGCGGTGGTTACGATCCCAAAGCCGCCCTCAGCCCGGCGCAGCAGCCAATTTATCTCAGCATCAGACAGCGTGCCGTCGGTATTGCTCTGCTTGTTGGTCATGGCAGCGAGAACTGTTCTATTCCTCAAAGCGGCCCCCGTACGCGGGAAGGTGAATGCATCTCCGGGTGCTGACATACTCTCGCCTGAGGATACATGACTTCAATGCTCACGAAAAGGAGTCCGGCGGGATCTCGCCAACCAGGTCCTGCATCCAGCCCTCTGCCACGGCATCCCGGCCCTCGTCAAGGGAAAGCAGGTGGTGCAGTTTGACTAGAGCGGAGGATGGTGGGCACAGAGAGCCATGGCCAATGATTCCCATGTCTTGTTGGTCGCGACCCTTGTCATACACATCCATGTGGACTGGTCCGTGGATGGTTTGGGTAACTACGACCACCACCCCTCCTGCTGCGCAGTGATCTGCGAGCATGATTCGGAGGCGGGTGTTCTCTGGGCTGTCTTCTTGCGGATCTGCGATGGGCAGGTGGCCCAAACCTGTGCCGTGGAACATCAGAGCATCGTAATCAGCATCGATAGCGGCTTGTACCATATCGGGTAGCAGATGGCCATCGGCGACGAACTGGGCTATTCGGGTCGACTCATC
>CAZWTI010000343.1:0-3571 GCA_964637065.1 uncultured Puniceicoccaceae bacterium | reverse complement strand
GAGTGGTTTTACCGAAAAGGAGACGCTGAAGACTTGGTCCGTATTGCTTCTGGCGATTGCCTTGCTCGGACTCGTCATCACCTTGGTGGGTTCCGTGTTGTTGCCGTTGAAGTGAGTAGTTTTTTAGAAAAGTAATTAATTCAACCAAGGAGAACGTATTCCATGAAACGTCGTCAATTTGTACAAGCCGCAGGAACCGTAGCCGCGGCAGAAGTTCTAACCCCCGCGACTTCTCAGGCAGTCGAGGAGAATCGTAAGGGCGAATTTCGCGGACGTGTCTACAAATCGGTGAAGTATGGCGGCAAGGTGAACATGGGCAGGCTGAAGAAGCTGAAGGAACTGGGATTCGACGGTGTCGAGGGTTCGGCTCCGGGAATGGATGTGGAAGGCTTAAGGAAGGCTTGTAACGAGGTGGGCTTGCCTATGCATGGTGTTGTTTACAACAGGCATTGGAAAATGCGTTTGTCTTCTCCCGATCCCAAGGTGCGGGAGATCGGTCGCAAGGGTTTGGAGGACGCCATTCGCGAGTCCAATGCGGTGGGAGGTTCATCGGTTTTGTTGGTGCCGGGAGCGGTCAAGGGCAAGGATGAGAACCACGATCACGTCTGGCAGCGTTCCATTACCGAAATTCGAAAGGTTCTTCCTTTGGCGAGCCACTTGGGGATTCGCGTTTTAATTGAAACCGTTTGGAACGGCTTTTGTTACAAACCCGAACAGTTCCGAGACTATCTCGACGAGATCGATAGCCCTTGGGTTGGTGCCTACTACGACATCGGCAACATGCAGAAGTTTGCCCCCAGTCATGATTGGATTAGAATCCTTGGCTCGCGAACGGTCAAGATGGACGTCAAGGATTGGGGAGTGAAGAATGGGTTTTGCCGCCTCGGCTTGGGAGACGTCGACTGGAAGAAGGTCAGGCAAGAACTTGCCAAGATTGAGTTTTCCGGGTGGGTGACGCGAGAGGGTGGCGACGGCGGTGACGACAAAACCGCTGCTCTCATGGACGAATTATTGGACCTGTAGAGAGCCCCTTTATCCGCCTTTTCGATTACTCTCTAGTAGTTGAGGGTTATTTTGTGAGCAACTTGTAGTTGCAAATTCTCACATTGGTCTTTTGTTCGAATTCTAAAGTTTAGGGGAGTCCTCGGCGAGGGGCTGAGAGGCAAGTTCGATCCGCTTGCGACCCTTGGAACCTGATGCGATTCAAATCGCCGTAGGGAAAATCGTTTCCTGATGGGCCAGCCCCATTCCAGGCTCGACTCCCCAAGTGGTTTGCATTCGTGCAAGAGAAGGAAGTCTATCATCATGATTCGAGAAGCAGAGCCAGAGGAAGACGGGCGAGGATTCAAGGGATTGTTCCCTGCTTCGCGTAGAGTGTATTTGAATGGGGCGCGATCCGAGATCGAGGTGCCTTTTCGCGAGATCGCACTTTCACCCTCCGTTGGTGCGGACGGTCAGGAAGTGTCAAACGAACCCCTTCGCGTCTATGATACTTCGGGGCCTTGGGGTGATCCCGAGTTCCATCGCGACGTGTCTACTGGTTTGCCTACGAAAAGAGCGTCGTGGGTTCGAGAGCGTGGAGATGTAGAGGAAATCGATGGTCGTCAGGTCAGCCCTGTCGACGATGGTTATCTGTCCGACGAGCACGCCAAGCGGTTTGATGAGCGCAATCCGGGCGAACTGCCGGATTTCGATCGAAGTAATCGACGAGTGCTTAGAGCCAAATCCGGTTGTTGCGTTACTCATCGCCATTATGCTCGCAAAGGGATAGTGACGCCTGAGATGGAGTTCGTCGCCATCCGCGAGAATGGCAAGTTGCAGGCGCTCTCGGAAGATTTGAAGGCGAGTCCCGAGGCTTTGCGGAACACCTTGCATCACCAGCACCTTGGCGAGTCGTTCGGGGCGGCTATTCCTGCAGAGATAACTCCCGAGTTCGTTCGTGATGAAGTGGCTCGAGGGCGTGCGATAATTCCTGCGAACGTGAACCATGGCGAGTTGGAGCCCATGGCGATCGGGCGAAACTTTCTCGTCAAGATCAATGCCAATATCGGGAATTCTGCCGTTGCTTCGTCGGTCGAGGAGGAAGTGGAGAAGATGCGCTGGGCTACCAAATGGGGCGCCGACACTCTCATGGACCTATCGACTGGAAAAAACATCCATCGCACTCGCGAATGGATTATTCGGAATTGCCCCGTGCCCGTGGGTACCGTCCCTATTTATCAGGCTCTCGAAAAAGTTGGAGGGCGTCCCGAGGAACTGTCTTGGGGGATTTTCCGCGACACTCTCGTCGAACAGGCCGAGCAGGGCGTTGATTACTTTACCATTCACGCCGGCGTTTTGCTTCGTTTCGTTCCGCTTACCCGCAACCGGATGACGGGTATCGTAAGTCGTGGCGGTTCAATCATGGCCAAGTGGTGTCTAGCCCACCACGAGGAGAATTTTCTTTACACGCGTTGGGATGAGATTTGCAAGATCATGGCTTCTTACGACGTCTCCTTCTCCATTGGTGATGGATTGAGGCCGGGTTCGATTGCCGACGCCAACGATGAGGCTCAGTTCGCCGAATTGAAGGCACAGGGCGAGTTGACTACCCGAGCTTGGTCTCATGGCGTGCAGGTCATGAACGAGGGTCCCGGGCACGTGCCCATGCACCTGATCAAGGAGAACATGGACAAGCAATTGGAATGGTGCCACGAGGCCCCATTTTATACCTTGGGCCCCCTGACTACCGACATAGCTCCGGGTTACGACCATCTTACGAGTGGCATCGGCGCGGCCATGATCGGGTGGTATGGTTGTGCAATGCTTTGTTATGTTACGCCAAAGGAACACCTCGGTCTTCCTGATCGAGAGGATGTGCGTGAGGGAGTGATCGCTTACAAGCTTGCTGCTCATGCGGCTGATTTGGCAAAGGGGCATCCGACGGCTCAATATCGGGACAACGCCTTGTCCAAGGCGCGGTTCGAGTTCCGTTGGGAGGATCAGTTCAACCTTTCCCTTGATCCCGAGAAGGCCCGTGAGTTCCACGATCAAACGCTACCCCAGGAAAATGCCAAGACTGCTCATTTCTGCTCCATGTGCGGCCCTAGTTTCTGCTCCATGCGTATTACCGAGGATGTTCGTCGTTACGCGGAGGAACAGGGAATTGGAGATCAAGAGGCATTGGAAGCGGGCATGAAGGAAAAGGCGAAGGAGTTTCGTTCTCTTGGAGGCGAAGTTTATATGGAGAAGGTCAAGGAATGAGAATTTTCGTGAATGATGAATCGCGTGAAGCTCCTGAAGGATGTAGCTTGGCTGCGGCCCTTTCTACAGTAGGCGTCCAAGACGCTCGTGGATGGGCGGTGGCCGTGAACGAGGAAGTAGTTCCCACCGAATCATGGGAAACTCTCGAACTCGAAACGGACGATAGCGTCTTACTTGTTCAGGCAACGCAAGGTGGTTAAGGGATTATGGAATTGATCCTTATTTCCTCGCCCGGCGAGAACCTGAACGAGATTCGATCAATTCGCAGGATTTTCGAAATGGGGCTTTCCCGATTTCACTTGCGTAAGCCCGATTGGTCTCTCGATGA
>CAZWTI010000342.1:0-6912 GCA_964637065.1 uncultured Puniceicoccaceae bacterium | reverse complement strand
TCTTCGTCTTAAACGTCTGGAGTTCCATTGGTTGTACCATTACCAATTGCTGCGGATTCCTGAAGAATCCCAAGGCGAAGGAGGGCAAGGCATGAATAACCTTTTCACCTTTTCCCTCGGTGTCCTCCTCATGCTCGTCCTGTCGTGGCTGGCATTCGTCGTTGGAGCGCGTATTCAATTCGGTGATCTTGAACCCAGTCCGGAAGTGCTGGAGGAAGACGGTTCCATGCCCGAGGGAGCCGACTTGTTCCCGAAGCATCTTCCGGGCATTGCCACGCAAGGCGCCGAGGAATACGTCGCTCTGGGATGCATCTCATGCCACACGCAGCAAGTTCGTCTGGAAGAAGCCGGCTTCGACGTGGAAAGAGGATGGGGCAAGCGCCCGTCGGTCGCGAGGGACTACATCCTGCAAAAACACGTCCTTCTCGGCAACACGAGGATCGGGCCCGACTTAGCCAACATCGGTCTCAGGGGGCATTCCGAGGAATGGCTCCATCGTCACCTCTTCGATCCTCAGGCAACGGTCCCAGGGTCCATTTGTCCTCCCAGTCCGTTCCTCTACGATGTTCACGAAGAGTCATCTCCGGGATCGATCGCCATGTCCACTCACGATGGAGATGATCACGACCACACCGAACAGCCCCATGCCGAGGAACACGGCGACGCTCGCCATATCGTTCCCACGCTCAGGGCCCGTAAGATCGTGGCCTATCTGCAAGCCCTCAAGCAAGATTACGAACTTCCTGAAATGGCGTTCGTAGAGGTCGAGAAAGAATCCCATGCCGATCACACAGATGGCAACGCCTCTGCCGCATCTCTGCCAAATTGGCTTGCCGACCAAATCGCGTCGGGCAAGGAAATCTATATGAAGGCTGCGCCGGGTGGAGGTCTGTGCTTCACCTGCCACCAGCCCACGGGCCTAGGCTTGGCTCCCGCGCACTTTCCGCCGCTCGCAGGCTCGGAATGGGTGTTGGGAGAAAAGGAGCCACTTATCAAGATCGCCATGCACGGGCTGAATGGTCCGATCAAGGTAAAGGGCAAGGACTACGGACTAGTGTCAATGCCTCCTCCCGGAATCCCTCCCGGATCTCTCACCGATCAGCAGATCGCCGACGTATTGACCTATATTCGAAACGACTGGGGAAACTCTGCATCCGCCGTCAGTCCGGAGGAAGTGGCCGCCGTTCGTGAAAAGACAAAGGGTAGGGCGACCATGCAAATGTGGACGGCCGCCGAACTGAAGGGAGACGGCAAGTGAGCTCCAAGGACAAAAAGAAGAGCGAGGGGAATTCGGGTTCGGGCATGAGCGATGCGGAACTTAGCCAAGTTCATGCCGAGCTGAGCATAGAAAAACACCCACCCACGGTTAATTTCCTCCGTGCCCCGCTCGTTTTCGTCTTTCTCTTCGGCTGCCTTGTCTTTGCATGCGCCATTCAGCTCGCTCACACCACGAATTACTTCCACGTCCATCCACCCACGCCGGAGATAGTGCTTACCCCTGAAGAAGAAGAAGCCCGGCGTCTTGAACGCAAAGTAAAATCAGGCAACAAGATATATACTTTAAGATGTATGTCCTGCCATCAGCAAAATGGCCTTGGCTTGGCAAATCAATACCCCCCCTTGGTTGGCTCCAGATGGGCCACGCGTGATTCAGGCATCATTACGAAAATCGTCTTGAAGGGGCTAAAGGGTGAAATTGAGGTTCTCGGGAAGAAGTATGGAACCACCATCCATATGCCGCCGCTAGAACAGCTATTGAGCAATCGGGATATCGCCAACGTAGTAACTTACGTACGGCAGGCATGGAACAATAAGGCTTCTGAAGTCACAGAAGAAGAAGTTGCTCAATTCAGGGAAGAGACTTCCGCCAAAAAGGAGCAGTGGCTTGGTTCCGAAATCAAGGAGCAGTACTCCGACTCTTTCTCCGGAGACTGATCTTTCGACACTGCTCCATTTCTTTGCGTTTCCTCCTTTGAGTGAGGCGTTTAAGCATTGAGTCGTTTCTATCTCTGGTTCATCATGGGCTTCAATGCCATTACCTCGACAGATCTTCGCGATCTTGGGCTTAGCTTCTTTTTGTTTCGAATATTCTTCCGGCGAAACCGGCGAAGGGAACAGTTCGAGAACCGTTTATGCCGAAACGGCAGAAGCCTTTTTCCCGGAATTGCGAAAAATCCTTAAGGAGTTAAAGGCTAATGCACCTATTCTGCTGGAAGAACGCCAACGAATCAAGGAAGCGCAAGCCAATCGAATAGTTGCAGACTCCAAGCGCGGACTTCAAATCTCCGTGGGAGCCAACGCTCATTCGCTACACGAGAATCGACCAAGTTCCGACTACTACCATCGTTACCGTTTCCTCGCTTCCGCCTACGTCCGCAAACCTCTCTATCATTGGGGTGCGCTGCGAGCGGAAAGCCGAATCGCAGAACTTGCCGAGACCTCTGCAAACTCGATCTATTCGGACTATGCCGAGAACTTTGCCGCGAATACACGTTCCAAATACCTAGACCTCGTTCTCGCCGCCCATGAAATCGAACTTTTGAAACGAAGTCTCGAATTAGCAGAGTCCTACGTCAATGGAATGGAGGAGCGTCTGCGACTGGGGCTAGTCACCGAACTTTCAGTTTCAGAAGCAAAGATAACGGTTCTTCAGCAACAAATCAACCTAGCGGAAAAAGAACGACTTCTCACCCGAAGCAAATTGATCTTCATTGAGGATGCGGGTTATTCGGAAAACCTTCAAACCCTCGTAACCAAAGATTTTGACGATTTTGCCAAAAAACATTCCTTTACAGAGAATCTGCCGATCGTTCCGGGTTTCCCGTCCTCGCCCGAGCTTGACAACCTCGAACGAGCCATAGAGTCGGAAAATGAAAGAATCAAAATGGCGAAAGCCGGATTACGCCCAAAGCTAAGCTTGGTGGGAGGTTTTTACCAAGACCAAGTGGATCACTTGGATAGTCGCTCATCTCAGGAACGAAACAATCTACTCGTGGGAGTAGAAGCCAACTGGGCTCTTTTTGATTCCTCCCTAAGTCGCGGGCAGAAACAAGCCGCGCTTGCCCGCAAGCGTCGATTCGAGATGCAACTGGAACGCGAAACCCGTCGCCTGCGGATGGAAGTGACAAGTTTTCGCGAACACCTAGGGACTCATATTCGCATAATCGAATCGAGCAGGCAGCTTGTGGCTGCAGCATTCGACCGATTTGAGAAAAGCCAAATTGAATTCGATGGAAATCGTATTACCCCCGAAGTCTTTTTCTCTTCCCGGTTGGCGCTAGACCAAGCTCGCTTGTCCCTTTTTCGTTCCGTGGCCAATTACCTCGACGTCCGAGGCCAGTACGAACGTTATATCAGCTCGGACAAACGGCAAACCGACCTTTGACAAAGTTGCCATTCACTACTTTCATGTTCTTCCCGTAACGGTCTTGCCGACCAATACCCATTCAGAATGAAGATTGTCTTGAAGGTTTTCTTGCCTCTAGGAATTCTGGGAAGCGCTTTTTGGTGGTTGATAGTCGCGGCCATACCTGAGGCTATCGTCTCAAAGGTGGTACTGGACACAGTTCGCGACGGCGTTCCGGGAAATGCGCTCGTGCTAGCCGAAAGAACCCACGAATTGAGGGCTCGAATTCAAGGCATAGTAAAAAAAACCATTATGCTGCCAAACGGTAAACCCGTTAAGGTAGAGGAAAACGCGACGATTGCCATCCTTGACGTACGCGACGCTGAACGCTCGCTCGAACAACTCAACGTGAACCGGAAGCATCACGAAAGGAGAGTCGCAGCAGGTTCAGCCCTAGCCATGCAACTGGAAACCGAGCAGAAAGACCTTGAGGCTTGGACAGTGCTGGCAAAACAAGAGAAAATTCCGCTCGCCGATTTACAAAAGAAGGAAAACCTTGTTCGGCGATTGGAAACCCAATTGGCCCAAGAAGAGATAAGCAATGAAGAGAAAGTGGAAAGTTTCCGCATTCAGGAAGCAGTTCTAAGGGAAAATCTCCAAAAAATGGAAATTCGCGCTCCCTTTACAGGCCAGATGACGCTTTCTCGAATTGCTCCGGGAGACATGGTGCCGATGGGTGCTCTGCTGGGCCGGATAATCTCGAATGAAAGACTAATCGAGGTTACTCTTAACGAAGAAGACTTCGGGGGAACAAAAGCAGGTCAAGAGGTAGCTGTTACGCTCTTGTCGAGCGGACCCGAAATCTTCGAAGGCGAGGTAACGAGGTTGTCGCCTGTAGTGGAGCCCACCTCGGGTCGACGCAAGCTATACGTCGAGCTTGATGGGGGCAACGAACGCTTTCCCCCGGGTAGTTCCGGGCGGGCAGAAGTCATAAGATCAATTCGCGAAAACGTCCTCACTGTTCCACGCAAAGCCTTGATGGGAAATGCATTGTTCGTAATCAGGAAAGGAATTGTAGAAGCTCGTGAGGTGAGAGTGGGTGCCCGGAATCTGCTGACTACCGAAATCATAAGTGGAGTGAAGGAAGGCGAGCAAGTGATTGTGGAGACTCCCCACCTGTTTCGCGATGGGCAAAAGGTGAAACCCATGCCCGTCGGCGGTTCGTGAACCTGTCTCTCCAAATTGCAGTCCGCTATGTGTTGGCCCGACGGCGTGCGATGGGAATGAGCCTATTGGGCATCGTGTTCGGAGTCGCTTTCTTCGTGGTCACCCAAGCACAAACCTCCGGATTCGAATCCTTCTTCATTCGTACGATTCTCGGCACCAACGGGTCCATTCGAGTGTCGGACCGTTTTCAGGATGTCGATGGCACAGTGACAAAGGTAACTGAGGACGGCCAAACGCGCTTTGTTTTTCGATCGCGGGAGGGAGCTCGTTACATTGAGGGAATCGAGTACCCAAGGGAACTTCGAGAAGCAACTCTCGACTTCGACGAAGTCACGGGCGTTTCCGAAATCCTCGAGGGTTCCGGAGTGCTCGATACGGGTTCGCGTTCACATTCCGTTCGAATTCACGGCATTCGAACCGAAGACCATATCGCTGTATCCGACTTGGAATCACAAGTTATTCGAGGAAGCATAAAAGCCTTCAGGGATGATCGCCTCGGACTCCTCGTGGGCAATCGTATCGCCGAACGTCTTCGTCTTGAACCCGGTGATCGCGTGAACCTCGCCGGATCCAACGAGTCGCTACATCTGCGAGTTGCGGGCATATTCGAGACGGGCGTCAGCCAAATCGACAAGAATCGCATCTATCTGGATCTTTCCACCGCCCGTTCCTTTCTTCGCAAACCAAACGGTGGTTCCGTCTTCCAGATAGGACTTCGTCACCCGGAGTTCGCCCCCGCCATAGCCGCGCAGATGCAGCAAACCTTTGCGCATCGCGTGGTCAGTTGGCAGGAACGAGAGAGAGTGTGGCTCGACGTCTTCAAGGCTCTGCGCGTCTCCTCCGCAATCACGGTCTCAACGATCATCTTGCTGTCGGGACTGGGCATGTTCAACGTCTTTGCAATCATGGTCATTGAGAAGACCCGCGACGTAGCCATTCTCCGTTCCATGGGGTTCACTCCAAGCGACGTCTCACGCATATTTCTTTGGCAAGGGGCGCTTGTCCTCGCATTGGGAGTAGTCTTGGGTTGCCTGCTGGCTATTCTCGGCACCTATGGAATATCACGAATCCCACTTCGCATTCGCGGCATTTTCTCGACCGATAACTTCGTGGTGAACTGGGACTTCTCCCATTACCTATGGGCCGTGACCATCGCCATCGTAGTAGTCGGGGTGGCAAGCTGGATTCCCGCCCGCCGCGCAGCCCGCATAGAGCCTGCCAAAATCATCCGCGAAACTCTATGAAGGGCCAAACCCAAGAAAATCCACCCATTCTCAGGGTCGAAAACCTCAACCATTCTTTCGGCGAAGGAGAGGGTAGGGTACACGCCCTTCGGGGCGTATCCTTCGATGCGAACTCGAGAGAGGTCACTGCCATCGTCGGGCCTTCGGGATGCGGCAAGAGTACCTTGCTCTACTTGCTTGGGTTACTCGATCGCCCCGACTCCGGAGAGGTCTACCTACACGGCAAACCCATGACCCAAGCCGACGAGCCGACCCGAACTGCACTGCGCAACAACAGCCTTGGCTTTGTTTTCCAGTTTCATTTTCTCATCAAAGAATTCACAGCCCGCGAAAATGTAGCTCTTCCACTCCGCAAAGCAGGCAAATCTTCAACTGAAGCCTTGGCTGAAGCCGATAAATTCCTCAATCAACTAGGACTCGCAAACAAAGTCGACCGCTTCGCAAACAAGCTATCCGGCGGTGAGCAGCAACGCGTTGCAATCGCTCGAGCACTGGCTAATTCACCAGAACTCATCCTAGCCGACGAGCCTACGGGAAACCTCGACGTCGAAAATTCAGATCGAGTACTTGAACTTCTTCAGAAATTCGCAAGAGAGAACGGTCCCGCCGTAATTCTGGTTACTCACAACACAGACCTTGCCAAACGCTGCGACAAACGCCTGCATATGCTCGACGGAAAATTTCTGGAGAATTAAATAAACTGAACCACTAGCCGATCCCACGAGCTTTGCAGATGAGGTCGTGAGCTTGATTTATGCGTGCGAGCTGATCGTTGGCGAAGGTGGTGAACTCCACAGGAAGTCCCTTGGACTGAATCTTGTCGGGATGGAAGGCAGCGCATTTCTTTCGGTATGCCGCTTTCAACTGGGCATCCGAGGAGGTCTTGGAGACGTCCAGGGTGTGGTAAGCCTCGTCGAGGGAAAGGATGGTGGCGTCCGGGTCGTCGGAAGGAGGGGCATAGCCCCCCTTGATCCATGATTGCACGGTTCCATGAGGCAAGCGCAGGCATTCCTCTGCCCGCAGAAGAATGCGGGCCTGCATTTCACTCATCTTGCCATCCTCAGCCCGTGCCATCTCGAAAAGCCCGCCTAAAAA
>CAZWTI010000341.1:0-8961 GCA_964637065.1 uncultured Puniceicoccaceae bacterium | reverse complement strand
CCCATCGAGTTCATTAACCTTAGGTTATGACAAACATTAAGCTTAGTTAATAGTTTGCCCCTAGATGAATAGGTGTTGTAAGAATTGGTTCAGATGCCTAAAAAAGGAATGTTTTTTCCGCCATTTTCATAATTGGCATTTTTCATCATGAATACCAACAAAAGTCACGGTGCAACCGGGGAACAAAAAAACATTTGCGTCATAATTCATTGGGAGTGCAAGAATGCTTCGTCAAGCATACACTCCCAGAAAGATTCCTTCCGTTTAAAGTATCCCCATGGTCACTCGCGACTAGTGTGTTTTTGGGGTGACTAGTATGCCTTAACCCCTGTAAGGATCGAAGAAACCAAGCATGGGCAATATTTTTCCACGTCGGAGTAATTCCGTTCCCGCAAAAGTAATCGTAGGTTTACTCCTTTTGGGTGGAGGCGTAACCGCAGGTATTAACTATTACGGAACTCCAAAGTACCTACGAGTTGGTTACCAACCAACGCAACCGGTTTCATACGACCACAGTTTTCATGTGGGAGAACTCGGTCTTGACTGCCGCTACTGTCATCATGGGGTAGACAAGTCAGCTCACGCCGGCGTACCCGCAGCAAACGTCTGCATGACCTGCCACAAGACCATCGAGGCAGATTCACCATCCCTCAAACCCATTCGAGATAGTTATTTCGGTGAAGACGCCAACAAGGACGGATTATTGAGCGAAGGAGAAGACAAGAATGGAGACGGTCTCCTCACGCAAGGCAGACCCGTCCCATGGACTCGCATTCACAAGGTTCCTGACTACGCCTATTTCAACCACGCCATTCACGTTAACAGAGGAGTAAGTTGCGTAGAGTGCCATGGCAGAATCGACCAAATGAAGGAGGTGCGTCATGCCAAGCACCTTAGCATGGCCTTCTGCCTCGAATGTCACCGTCACCCCGAAAATGCCCTTCGCCCCATGGACAAGGTAACCGACCTCTCTTGGGTTCCAAGCTCTGACGAGGATAAGGATATCGAAGCCATTCAGGCTCATGCCGGACTAAAGCTAAAGGAGAAATGGGGCGTGCATCCTCCCCTCAGTTGCACTGGTTGTCACAGATGAACAAAGACAACGGCAATATAAGCGGGCATACGGGCAACCGCTATTGGAAAAGCCTCGATGAGTTGAAGGATTCAACCGCGTTTCGTGATTGGCTGGAACGAGAATTCCCCGAAGGAGCCTCCATGTTGGACGGCGTGGAACGGAGGGGCTTCATGAAAGTGATGGCCGCTTCGTTCGGTTTGGCCGGCTTTGGTATAACGGGATGCCGTCGCCCCGAACAAGCTATCATGCCCTATGGCCGTTCACCAGAGGAAATCATTCCCGGAATACCCAATTATTATTCCACGTCTCTTCCTTCCCCACACGGGAATGTACCTCTCATAGTCGAGTGTCATCAAGCACGCCCTACCAAGGTAGAGGGAAACTCCAGTTATGTTCCTAATGGGGGAACTACAAACGTTCACGCACAGGCAACCTTGCTCGACCTTTATGATCCCGACAGGGCACAAGGCAGTTACCGGCGTACAATTTCGGGCAAAGGTGAAAACAAGTCTGTTTCATGGGCAAAAGTCTCCAAGTCTCAAGTGGAAAAGGAATTAGGGAAGCTGTTTATCACCAAGACGGAGGACACGCCCAAAACAGAAGCCCCAACCGATACAGGGGAAACAGACAAAAGTTCGCAAGAAGCTCCTAAAAGCAGCAATGGCAAGGTCGCCTTTCTTGCGGAAAAATCCTTTTCGCCCTCGCGTGCTAAGCTTGCCGCGAAACTGCAGGAAAAGGGAGCCATTTGGGCCGAGTACGAAGCAATCGACCTCTCAGACCCCGAAAATGCATTGGCCGAGGCGTTAGGTGCAGAAAGCGGACTTCGTCCTCTCCCTCAATTGGACAATGCCCAGCGAATCCTATCGCTCGACTGCGACTTCCTAGGTACCCGTGAACCGGACCATCTTCGACTTAATCGAGACTACTCGCAAGGTCGACGGGTGTTAAACGCAAACGATGCCCGAAAGATGAACCGACTCTACGCAGTCGAGTCCGACCTTACACTGACCGGCGCGTCTGCAGATCATCGTCTTCGCTTAGGTTCATCTCAGATGGTCGCCTTTGCTAATGCCCTTGCAGCCGAATTGCTAGCCAATGACGCCGAGGTGGACGTCATCGCCAACCTTAAGAAGCGGGGCGCCAAGGCCGGCGTGCCCAACAAATGGTTAAGTGAAGCTGCAAAGGATCTAGCCGGCTCCAAGGGTGAAGCAATCGTCTTGGCCGGCAGTCACCTTCCTCCCGAAGCTCACATTCTGGTTTATGCCATCAATCAATCTCTCGGAGCCAACGGCAAGACGATCAATTACACCGAAGTTGCTTCCGACGAATCCGTAAGCCTTCAGATATTGATTAAGGCTATCGAAGCTGGTGAAGTCTCGACCCTCGTCTTCATCGGAGGAAACCCCGCTTATTCCGCACCCGGCAACTTGGATTGGGAATCTCTCACCAAGAAGGTGAAAAACACGCTCCGTTTCGGCCCAAGCATTGACGAAACCTCAGGGTTAGCCGACTTGCACGTCGGCGCCTCACACTATTTGGAGAGTTGGGCAGACGGTCTGACTTGGGATCAATCAGCCTATGTCCCGGTACAACCACTAATCTCGCCTCTCTTCGACACCTACTCCGAACTCGACTTCCTCGCAAAGTGCGCCGGCGTCTCACAGAACGCCCACACTCTGGTTCAGGAAACGCATGGCGAGCTTTCCGGCGGAACCTCTTTTGAAGACTTCCTCCGAACAGGCATTCTGGAACAAGAACCGTCCTACGATTCACCAAGCCTAGACCTCGAAGCCCTATCGGAGTCTGAAGCCTCTCTTCCCAAAAGACCCGGCCCAGACTCCCTTGAAGTTCTGCTGGTTCCTGACTTCCATACTTGGGACGGCCGTTATGCAAACAACGGATGGATGCAGGAATGCCCCGACCCAATGTCCAAACTGACTTGGGACAACGCAATTCTCATCAGCCCCGTCCTAGCCAAGGAACTCGAGGCAAAGCATCCCAACTTATCCTTGCTTCCAACTCCTACCGGACTGAACAAGAATGGTGCTGTCGCATCAGACAACGCGATTTTCAATCGCGGGAAACAGGATGCCCCCGTCGTTCGACTAAAAATCAACGCCGACACGAATATAGAGGGCCCGCTGTACGTCCAACCCGGCTTGGCTGATTACTCTTTGGTGGCGACGCTCGGAATGGGACGAAAGAACGTTGGACGGGTAGGAGAGGGTTGTGGTTACAACGCCTACGGACTCCTGTCCTCGGATGGGTCTCGCATCGTCACAGGTGTTAAACTTGAACCAACTTCCGGTCGGCGCACCCTCGCAAACGTTCAGGAACACTGGTCGATGGAGGGTCGGGCAATCGTCAGGGAAGCCACGGTGGATGAATATCGCTCCGACACTGGGTTTGCAGCCCACATGGGCTCCGAGTCCCATTCGCCTCCCATATATGGTCGGGATCAGGACAAGGACTTGAAGTTCAAGGCCCAGACCACGCCTAGAGGAAATTCCTCCTACGAACATCCGGATCACACCTACGAAAATTCGGAAGAATTCGGTCTCCATCAGTGGGGCATGACCATCGACCTCAATCTCTGCACAGGCTGCAATGCATGCGTAGTGGCTTGCCAGAGTGAAAACAACATACCCGTCGTAGGTAAGGACCAAGTGCTTAGAGGACGTGAAATGCACTGGATTCGCCTCGATCGTTATTTCAGTTCCACGAAAAGAGAGGAGGATCCCGCGGAAATTCCCTCGGACGTCCAAGTTTCCTTCCAAGGTGTCGCATGCATGCATTGCGAGACCGCTCCATGCGAGAGCGTTTGCCCCGTAAACGCCACCGTGCACGACGAGGAGGGACTTAACGCCATGGCCTACAACCGTTGCGTAGGGACCCGATACTGCGCCAACAACTGTCCCTACAAGGTCAGGCGTTTCAATTTCTTCGATTGGAACAAAAGAGCTGAGGGCGAGTACTACATGGGGCCTTTGGGCGACGAGAACCCGGCCTTGCCAACGATGGGCAATAATCCGGACGTCACGGTTCGCATGCGAGGAGTCATGGAAAAATGCACCTACTGCGTTCAGCGTATCCAAGAGGCGAAGATTCGCACCAAGGTAAACGCCCAACGGAACAAAAAGTTGTCCACGGGCAAGGACGGCGAGGAACTTCAATTTTCAAAATCCGAACTCAAGGTGCCCGATGGAACCATCCGCACTGCCTGTCAACAGGTTTGCCCCTCCGAGGCTATCGTTTTCGGAGATATTTCCGATCCGGAGAGTGACGTTTCCAAGCTCAAGAATAACCCAAGGGACTATTCCGTGCTCGGATACCTAGAAACACGCCCCCGAACCACCTACCTTGCTCGGGTGCGCAACCCGAACCCCGCTATGCCGGACGCATACAAGCAACCTCATTCCTCTCGAGAATATCATGATCGCTCGCACCCTCATCATGATGACCAAAAATAAGAAGGTGGGGATGTCAAGTAGTAGTTGATGAGCGCATCCGCTTTAGAAGAGGCGAAAGCCTCTCCGCAAATCCTGAAGAAGGTAAAGCCCGCGAAGTGGGAGGAAGAACCACTCGTACTGAACAAGCGAAACTTTCGGTGGATTACCAACAAGATATGCGGGATCGTTGAAGCCAAGACGCCGACGTGGTGGTGGTGGTGCTTCATCGCCGCGCTTTCGGTCGCGGGGTTCACGGCCATAGGTTTGTCATACCTCGTCTCAACGGGCATCGGAGTCTGGGGCAACAACAACCCCGTGAATTGGGGATGGGCCATCGTAAACTTCGTTTTCTGGATTGGTATTGGCCATGCGGGCACGTTGATTTCGGCCATACTTTGCTTGCTCAAGCAAAAGTGGCGCACATCCATCAATAGAGGCGCCGAGGCGATGACTATTTTCGCCGTCATATGCGCCGGGATTTTCCCGCTCTTTCACGTCGGTCGCATTTGGTTTGCCTGGTGGTTGTTCCCCCTGCCCAATGCAAATGCCATTTGGCCGCAATTCCGCAGCCCTCTGGAATGGGACGTTTTTGCGGTTTCAACCTATTTCACGGTATCGCTTCTTTTTTGGTACATGGGAATGATCCCCGATCTCTCCATTCTCCGTGATCGAGCAAAGGAAACTTGGAGGAAATATTTCTACGGCTTTCTCTCGATGGGTTGGCGCAATGCCAACAACCATTGGCGAAACTTCGAGATGGCTTACTTGCTTCTTGCAGGTCTTTCAACGCCACTGGTTTTGTCTGTCCACACAATCGTGTCGTTCGACTTCGCCGTTGCCAACCTGCCCGGATGGCACACCACGATCTTCCCTCCATACTTCGTTGCCGGCGCCATATTCTCGGGGTTTGGAATGGTATTGACGCTTCTCTTGCCTTTGCGGGCCGTATACGGATTGCACGACCTGATCACGCAGAAGCACATCGACAACATGTGCAAGATCACCTTGGCCACGGGAAGCATGGTTGGTTACGCATACTCGATGGAATTCTTCATCGCTTGGTATGGAGCCAACCCATACGAGGGATTCGCCTTCATCAACCGAGCCTTTGGCAACTACTGGTGGGCCTACTGGATCATGGTCAGTTGCAACGTGATTTGCCCGCAGCTTTTCTGGTTCAAGGCCATAAGGGAGAATACGCCTCTGGTCTGGATAATTTCAATTTTCGTCAACATAGGCATGTGGTTCGAGCGATTCGTGATCGCCAACACTACTCTTTCGCGTGATTTTCTGCCTTCAAGTTGGGGCTACTATTCTCCGACTGCGGTGGATCTCTTCACCTTCTTCGGAACGTTCGGAGTCTTTTCCACGCTGTTCCTTCTGTTTATCCGATTCCTTCCATTAATGCCCATGGCCGAGGTAAAGGCGGTCACGCCTGCGGGAGACCCGCACGGAGGCAAGCACTGAGCAGAAGAAAATGGCAATCAAGGGCATAAAGTACGGCATCGCCGCCACCTTCAACACCGCCAAGGAAATATACGAGGCGGCTGCAAAGGTGCGCGAGGAAGGCTTTTCCAGATGGGAATGCTATACACCGATCCCCGTCCACGGTCTCGACGCCCAAATGGGCGTGCCACGCTCAAAGGTTCCCCGCTTCACCTTGGCCGGCGGCGTTACAGGATTTGTTACCGGCACGCTCATAGTCTGGTATATGAACGCCTACGATTATCCCCTCCTCGTCGGGGGCAAACCGTATTTCAGTCCTATCTTCCCCTTTCCGGTCATGTATGAACTGACTATCTTGCTAGCGGCTTTCGGCACGTTTTTCGGGATGTTCATAACCAATAAGTTGCCACGGCACAACCACCCCGTGTTCGAACACCCGGACTTCGCTCGTACAGGTGACGACAAGTACATGATCGTCATAGAGATTGAAGATCCCAAGTTCGAGGAAGACGAGACAGGAACCTTTCTCAAGAAAATCGGCGGCAAGTCGGTTAAGGTAATCCGCGAACCTGAGGATTTCTGAAGATGCGGTACTTTCTTTGGATTTATGCCCTAGTCGTGGTGACCGTTGTCTCCATAATGGGTTTTCGGGATGAAACCTTCAAGGAACCGCCGCTTGAGGTCTTCCCCGACATGGATCGTCAACTGAAGTTTTTGGAACAGTCCGAAAACAACCTTTTTGCCGACGGTCGTTCGGATCGTCTGCCCCCGCATGGTTCAGTTTCGCGCGGAAGCGCCCTCGATCTTGACAACGTTTTCTCGCCCGAACCCAATTTCGGTTCCGTCGCTTTTCGAACCGGCAAGAATCCCAATGGCAACTTCACGGAAAAAATACCCCGGGAAGTAGGGATAGATATGATGCTGATGAGGCAGGGCCGGGAAGCTTACGACATTCACTGCAGTCGTTGTCACGGAACCTATGGGAACGGTCGTGGCGTTACCGCTCATTTCGGGCTTAATCCGAAAAACCTAACCGATCCGCATCCGGACGTCGCCGCCACTTACCTGGAAACGACTGTTCCGTGGACGGACGGTCAGGTTTTCAATGCAATCTCCAACGGTTCCGCATCCAAGATTATGCTTGGGATGGCGGACAAGCTAAGCCCCAAGGAACGTTGGGCTGTGGTACTCTATGTCAGGAGCCTTCAAAATTACGTCGGAACTGTCCGCAAGAAGAAGGAAGTCGAGGAGTGAGCGCAGACGAAGCCATATCGGAAAACGCGCCCGCGGATCTCTCGACCAAGTTGATGGGAGCTGCAGGAATAGGCATAGCCATAGGCTTAGTTGGTATATTTTACGGCTTTGCCACGGATGACAAGAGTCCCTTCCTCGGGTGGCTCTGGGGTCTTTCCTTCTGGTTGTCCATCGGCATCGGCATGTTGATGCTCACCTTGCTCTTTCGCGTGTTCAACTCCGAATGGACTCCGGTTGTTCGCCGCCAGCTAGAACATTGCCTGGCCGCCTTTCCGTACTTGGCCGCCTGCTTTGCCCCACTTTTGTTGTTGGCATTGTTCGGTGGAGACAATTCGGGGATACTCTGGGAATGGATTAATCCCAAAAACGAAATACCCGGCGGACATACGGTTGAAGAAGACGTTCTTCACCAAAAGAAGAGCGGCTACCTGAACGTTTATTTCTTCAGCATAAGGGCGATAGGTTATTTTGCCGTCTTCTGCGGATTGGCCCATTGGATGCGGAAGGTTTCCTTCTCGCAGGACCGCGACGGCGACACCAACTGGACGCGACTCGGACACAATATCGCAGCTGCCGGGGTCCCGGCGCTGGCTCTTTCCCTCACCTTCGCCGCCTTCGACTGGTTCATGAGCCTTGAATACCACTGGTTCTCAACAATGTTTGGGGTTTGGTATTTCGCCGCGTCAATGCGAGCGGCTCTGGCAACAACCATTATTCTTTGTTTTTTCCTCGCCACTCGAGGCAATCTGGGCGGCCTTTACAAACGGGCCCACCAATACGACCTTGCCTGTCTATCTCTCGCCTTCACTGTTTTTTGGGCGTACATCAGCTTTTCTCAGTATTTTCTGATATACAACGCCAACATTCCGGAAGAGACCTTCTGGTACGTCATTCGAGAAATCGATCCAAACACGGGTGAAAAAAGTGGTTGGTGGCTTGTGGGACTGGGATTGATTTTCGGACATTTCTTTTTCTCCTTTCTTTACCTCCTCTGGTATCGGAACAAAGTCGAGCCCCCCCGGACACTCTTCATCATGAGCTGGATTCTGGCCTTTCACCTGCTTGACTTGTATTGGAACGTCATACCGGGTCGAATCGTAGACCCGACGGCGGTAGTTGGTTATGAAGCCCGCCAAGTGCTCGGATCACATCTTTTTTGGGGACTGGCTTCACTAGTCGGAATAGGAGGCCTTTGCGGATGGGCCGTCCTCAAGAGCTTCCGTGAAGCCGACTGCGAGGCGATTCCGATAAAGGACCCACGCATACAAACGTCCATTGACTACCATGAGTAGCACACGACTCCAGCGCGCCGACGGTTGCAGTTTGTTCGGTTCACTTATCGTCGCAACCATTCTCGTGTTCGCTTTTTTCATTGTACGTCAATGTGTTCCCTCGACTGAGGAAACGTCGGTAGATCTCATGGAAAACGAGGAAAGACGCAAAAAAGTCGACGCCTACAAGTCAGAGGAAGAAAAATTCAAAACCCTCGTCGACAAGGCTCACGCAGACATCAATTCCAGTTTTCAAAAAGTAATGCAGGAAACTCTGGACGCATATTCGGCCGACCAAGGCGAATCAGGGGAGGACGGGGAATCCGAATGACCGATAGCAGCGAGACACTGATCGACAAGTCCGCTCGAGCTGCGGTTTCATTCTTTCTCGCTTCAGCAGGACTCTGGCTACTTGTTGCAGCCGCATTAGCCTATGTTGTTGCAGCCAAGTCTACCGACCCGACGT
>CAZWTI010000340.1:0-7758 GCA_964637065.1 uncultured Puniceicoccaceae bacterium | reverse complement strand
CGACGTCGGTTGCATCCTGCTGGAAGACAGCGAAACGAGCGAACTACTGGAGGTTAACACTGGCGACTCATCTTTCCGCCAACGTTACGCCGAGAACATGATCAAGAGAAGGGAAGATTTCGAGAAACGCCTTCGAAGAAGAGGTATCGACCTATTCGATTTCTCAACCAAAGACGATTACGTGAATCATCTTCGCGAGTTCTTCAAGCTGAGGGAAAACCGACGAAGAGCATGAACGGTATCTACTCGATTTGTTTTCAGGCAGTTTGTATTCTCTCGGCGAAGAATTCGGTGCCTGCACAAGAAAAAGGCCCCTTTCTGGAGTTGGCGAGAGAACGAGACGATCCCATTCCACTCTATAAGACTTTTTCCGAAATATTTTCGGAGAATTGGTGGATGTTTGCTACCCTTGGTACGTTGGCGCTTCTGTCTTTTTTCGCAAGGCGGCTCGTCGGGAGGCTAAGAAAAGCAGAGACTGGAGAAGAGGTATCGGCTCCCCTTCGCGACCCCTACGAGGAAGCCATCGAGGCCTTGGAAAATCTCGATAGAGAACGCAGTCGAATGGAGGCAAAACCTTTCGTATTTCGCCTTTCAGAGATTTTGCGTGTTTATGTTGAGAGACGATTTGGAGTTCCCGCCATGGAGCAAACGGGAGAGGAATTCCTTCGCGAGGTGGCGGATCACAAGTTTTTCCACAACCGCTATGACGACCTCCTCCGCGAATTCATCGATCGCAGCGACATAGTCAAGTTTTCCAAGGAAAACATAGACGGAGAAGGACTGCGCCTCTTGATGGAGTCGGCTCTACACTTCGTCAAAGACACCCACCAGAGACTGTTGGAGGAAAGAGTCCAACCTGAAAGCCAACCCATAGAAGCCGCATGAATCTTCTCGAAGACTTGGAAAGGCTTCGTTTGGCCGAACCAGACTGGCTGTGGATTCTAATTCTTGTTCCACTCTTCACATACATGCATCTTCGCTCAAGTAGGCGAAGAGCGTCGTTACAGTTCTCATCACTAGACATAATAGGTTCCGCAAATCCGGGCAAGATCTGGGCAGCAAGAATACTCCCTCGGGGACTTCGAGTTCTAGCCCTGCTTTGCATTCCTTTCGCATTGGCCAGACCCCAGATTGACGAAAGCACCCGAACCATTCTAGCGAGTGGGGTGGATATTGTACTCGCAGTCGATCTATCCGCATCGATGCTCGCGTTGGATATGAGTGAAATGCAGGACGATCCCGTGACGCGCCTAGACGTCGTCAAACGGGTGATCAAGGAATTCCTAGTAAAGCGCAAGCACGATAGAATAGGGTTAGTCGGCTTTGCTGTGAATCCCTACCTGCTGTGCCCTCTCACTCTTGACAAGGAGTACCTTCAAACAAATTTGGATCGACTTCGCGTTGGATTAACACACCAGACCGGCACCAACATTGGAGGCGCCTTGGGCGAAGGCATCAACCGGGTCAGGGAACTCGAGGCAGAAACGCGTATTGTAATATTGCTCACCGACGGAAAGGACGATCCAACCCCAAGACACAGTCCCCTAGTTTTCGCAGAAGGAGCCAAGAACGACGGCATAAAGATTTACACCATTGCAGTGGGTCGTTCCACAAGAACTCGAAGCTACATCTACGACCAGCGAAGCGACGATCTCGTGCGCAATCGAACGGGCGAACCTCAAATCACAATCGCAAATTATGCGGTGGACAAGGAAATTCTGCATAAGATTGCCGAAACCACGAAGGCAAAGTTCTTTGAAGCTGGGGACGAAGCCAAGTTGAGGGAAATCTACGATGAAATCGATCGCTTGGAAAAAACCGAGGTCGCCTACGAGGTAAATGCCCTTTATGAAGAGTTGTTTCATTGGCCTTTGGCCTTGGGGATCATACTGGTTTTGATTGAAATCGTCTTGTCGCGAACGTTATTCTTGAGAGTGCCATGAAGTTTTTTGCCGAACCCATTTGGCTAACGGTAGGATTGCTCGTCGCAGCAGCGGTGGGTATGCTTCTTTGGTGGTCTGAACAGCGAAAGAAGGCAAGGTTGCGAAGATTCGCGGCTTCTCCACTCCTGCCGAAGCTCGCCAAATCCCATTCTGCGGGAAAAGCCATTACCCGCAGCATCTTGCTAGCCATGTCCGTGGTCTTCCTTTTTCTCGCCTTGGCTCAACCGCAATGGGGAACTCGCCGACGAGAGGCAACCCCCAGCGGCATCGACATACTCATCGCCCTAGACGTCTCCAGAAGCATGCTGGCCCGAGACGTTAGACCTAACCGCATCGAACGAGTAAAGCTAGGGTTGTCCAACCTCCTTGACATCGTAAAGGGCGATCGCCTTGGCCTGATTGCGTTCGCGGGAAACTCATTTCTACAATGCCCGCTCACGCTCGATCATTCCGCCTTGAGGAGAACGTTGAGGGAATTGGAGGTGGGTTTAATCAAGCGACAAGGTACGGATCTCGCCCAACCCATCGAACAGGCATCACGCTCTTTTTCCAAGGACGACAACGATCGGTTCCTGATCCTTGTCTCAGACGGCGAGGACTTGGAAGCCAAAGGTCTGCGCACGGCCAAGGAGGCTGCCAAGAAAGGCGTTCGAATTTATACGATTGGTATTGGCAGCATGGAAGGGGCTCGGATACCGACGGACCTAGTTCACGAGAAGGCTCGCAACTTTCTTAAGGATCCCGAGGGCAACGTAATTGTGACTAAACTTGACGAGAAGTCCTTGCAGGCAATTGCTGAAGCCACTGGAGGAAAATATTTTTCCCTCGGCCCTACTGGTCAGGGCTTGGAGAAAGTCTTCAAGGAGCTACAGGCAATCGGCCACCGCAAAAGGCACACACTTCTCTCGCAGGAATTGCCAATTGAGCGCTTTCAGCCATTCCTACTCTTGGCACTGATCTTCCTATTAAGCGAATTCTTTCTCGGGAATCGCCGCAGAATGGTTGCAGTGGGGCCTAGCCTAGCTGTGCTGCTACTACTCCTGCTCCCCGGTTGCCTAAGGAAGGATAACGTGAAACGGGCCGAGGAAGCCCATGACAAAAAGGAATTCTCAACAGCCGCGAACTTTTATGAGGCCGAAATCGAAGCTACCCAAACGGAAGGCAAGACCGTGGATCCGCGTCTCCGCTTGAACGCAGGTCTCGCCCACTTGGATGCAGGAAATCTAGAAGAAGCCGAAGAAATGCTCGAAGATGCGCTGGATGGAACCGTGAACGAACCTGCCCTTCAATCGAAGGTTTTAAACGCTCTCGGTAATCTTCACTATGCCAAAGCCAACCAGTCGCTGGATAAACGCGACGTGACCGTGGCAAGAAAGGCATGGGGAAAAGCTCTTAGGAACTATGATGCCGCAGTTGCCATCGACGACAATCCAAAGGCAAAGGATAACCGCGAGAAATTGGCCAAACAGTTAGAGGAACGTATTAAGTCATTGATTTCGCGTGTATGGGGCATCGTCTGGCGAGACATTGATGGCAATGGACGCCCTCAAGGAAAAGAGCCCAGACTTCCAGCTAAAATTTACTGGGACAAAAACGGCGATGGCGAACACAACGCCAGCACCGAACCATTTATTGAAAATGAAGAACGAGGCCGATATGGCATCGAGTGGATTTCGCACTCTTATCCAACCTCCCTCCAACTCGGTTGCACCCTAGGTGAAAGTAACTCCACAAAGGAAGTTCTCCTGCTTCCGATATTACCTCCGCCTCCTCCCCCGCAAAACCCCGATAAAATGAAGACCCAAATTGTGGAATTTGAAAAGGCAGGTGAAAAACAGATTCATTTCCCTTTTAGGGCTGCGCCGATGCTGAAGGGTTTCGTCTGGACCGATGCCGACAAGGATGGGCGACGCGATGACAACGAAACCGGCTATGCAGAAGCGAAGCTGTTTCTAGACCTTGACGGCAATCTCTCGCACGATCAGAATGAAACCAGTTTCAAACCTTCCGACTCAGGCAAATTCTCGCAGGTCGTTCCGCCCGGCCAACACGTACTTTGCATCCAAGTAAAAAACGAGGACGGCAATATGACTCAAACCTTTCCCCCCATGGAACAAAGAGCCCATCTTGCCTTCGTTGACTTCGAAACTGCAGCCGAACACCTAGATTTCGGCGTGTACGTACCCAACTACGAGAGCAACGAATCCCAACAAAACCAACCTGAATCCAATCCGCAGGAAAATCCCGAAGAACAAGAAGGTAAAGAAGAGAAAGAAAGCGAAACGGCTTCCTCCGCAAAACAGGAAATCCCAAAGGAAGTGAATGCACTTTATGAGAGGCTGCTTCAGGAAATTGATGCCTCTGCAGAACAACTGGACTTTCAAGGACGAGCAATCGAAACCCCACGCAGAGGAAGGGATTATTGAGCATCGTGAGCCAAGCTATTGGGAGGGACTGCTTACTTAGGGCTTGCATGCTGCTTATTTTCTCAGCGGTAGCACAAGCCCAGACAATTCGAATAGAAAGCGGATTCGAGCCGAACGCAATAACCTTGAGCCGACAAGCTATTTACAAGGTCACGGTTCGTGGCTCCCAGCAATCCCCAGAAGGAAGTCTTCCGGCGGTGGATGGATTGAGCATTTCCGGAAACCCGAGGGTTTCCCGGTCTGCAAGCTTTATAAACGGCGTTCCCTCGATGCGTCTCGACATTTCTTTTACGGCCAACCCAACAAAGATTGGAACATTCACAATTCCTGCATGGAATCTATTGATTGGCGGCAAGTCTCTCACAGTTCCGGCGGCTACAATCCGGGTGCTACCCCGAAGCCAAGAAGACATTCTGCGCGAAGAAGCCCGAAAGAAACAGCAGTCGGATCTGCGCCAAGCTATCTTTTTGGAGACAACATTGAACAAGGCTTTCCTGTATGAGGGTGAAACAATAAAGGCGGCCATTGACCTGCATGTTTGGGAAAGACTGCCATTGAGTCGACTGGATCAATTTCCCAGAAAAAACGGTGACGCATTCTCCCAAAGTAAATTGGGTCGCCCAATCGAAAGACGAGGAATCCAGAGATTCGGAAAGAAATATATTGTGTATTCTTGGCCCGTTGCCTTGACGGCAGCGATGGAGGGGATGCATGAACTGTTTTATGAAATGTCTGTTCGCATAAGGGTAAGAAACCAAAGAGGATCGCGTTCAGGAAACCCTTTTCTAGACGACCCTTTCTTTCGGGATCCTTTCTTCGGTTTTGGGCGGGAGGAAAGTGTCTCGGTCACTTCCGCCAAGCGAATCATTGAGGTTCGTTCTCTACCAATGCAGGGACGACCGGATTCTTTCAAGGGAGCCATTGGCACACTTTCCACTACTGTTGAAAGCGATACTTCCCGCGTTACGGCAGGAGATCCCGTTCGTGTGACCTTCACAGTCTCTGGCCGAGGAAACTTTGAGGTGATGCCGGCACCAGAAATAAACTCTCCGGAAAACTTCAAGGTGGGCCCACCTGCCTTCTCCTTTGATGGTGATGAAAACCTGAAGTACGAGGGATCTCAACGGTTTGAATATGTGATTACTCCCTTGCTTCCGGGAAAGGTAGAGATTCCAGAAGTCCCTTTCTCCTATTTCGACCCAAACACCGAAAGCTATGTAGAATCTTCTGGAGAACCACAAGCCCTTCGCGTCGATCCTGGCGAAACTTGGGTGGACAAGACGTCGGCAGGGCACAGTGAAAGCATGAGTGAGAAACCCCTCGAGCTTACACGCAACCTATTCCAAACCGAGAGCGTACCAGGAGAATGGAAAGATTCTCTCGCAACAGTCTCCATCATTCGAATCCCAAGCTTTTGGTACGCTCAAATTGTGCCGTTCATGTGCTTTGTAGGTTTAGCCGCTTGGCGAGTGGGGCAAACTAGGGCCTTAAAGAATTCTTCCGCAAAACGAATCGCGAAACTTCGAAACGAGATGAAAGCTGCGGCTAATTTCAATGATGCCCAAGGCTTCTTTCGGGCTGCGCGTGGAGCAATTAGCGAACGTGTAGGTGAGCTCGTTTCACATGAAAAACCCGAAACTCTCACGAGAGACGAGGTAATTGCCATCTTGAATCAAAACAAAGCCGACGAAGACGTCGTTGCTAAAGTCAGGAAAGTCTTGGAGACCTCCGACTCCCAAGAGTTTGCGGGTGAAACTCAAAGTGAAATTCCACTCAAGGAATGGTTCGCTCTCGTTAAGCGCCTGACAAAGAAAATACGAGCGAAAGCATGAAAGCATTTCGAGTCTTCACATTGATTGCCTGTGCTTCATTCACAGTCGTCACATCCGGCAAAGAAGCCGATAGACTGTTCTATGGCGGTGTTCGGGCAGAAGGCGAAGGAGACTTAAAAACCGCCATCAGTTGCTATGAAGAAGCCCTCGACATTTCGCATTCAGCCAATCTGCATGCAAATCTGGCTAACCTTCAATTCAAGATGGGCAATCACGGTAAAGCCGTTCTTCACTTCCGAAAGGCCCTCCTCCTTGACCCCCAAAACTCGGAGATAAAGGGGAACTTGGACTTCGCTAGGGAAAAAGCGGGCCTGCCATCTTTAGTAAACACGATCGACAAGTCCTACTTCTCACCCGAACATATAGACTTATGGTGCTGTTTCGCCTCATTCGTCTTTTGGTCGGGACTACTAGCGGGCATTCTGCTGTCTCGCACTTATTTCACAAATTTGGCACAAATCTCCAGCGTAACGGTCTGGCTATTTTTGGTCTCTTGTAGTCTATACGCCACTTGGCGGTCGGAACGGAATGCCAAACTCCTTGCCAGAGAAGCCGTAGCCATTGCATCCGAAGTCCCGGGAGATTCAAACGAGACCCTAAAAGTTCCGTTGCGTAGGTATGCGGGCGAGACCAACGCCAACGCCAACCTGCAACCAGGCGAAATCGTACGAATAGCTCCTAGTGATGACGGAGGCCTAAAAAGTCACGTTACCCCAGATGGCGTCACTTGGTACCTCGCTCAATCCGTGTCGGGATCAAGCAAGGGTTGGGCCACCGACAAGGAATTGCACCTCATCTTAAACTAAGACAATTAAGGATACATTCACACCGCAAGAAAATGGACGACCCCAAAGAGACCTTTCTTGCTGAGCTTCGACGCATCGACAGTTTGACTCAAGTCTCTTCCCTCCTGGGTTGGGACGAGCAAGTGAACTTGCCGACGGACAAAGCCTCTTGCTCACAAAGGGCCAACCAGTGCGCAACCATTGCCGAACTAAGGCATCAAGCAATCACCGATCCGTCCTTTGACGAAAAATTGATGCGACTCGAGAGCCAATCTGACCAGAATGACCTCGAGTGGCGTGTAATCCTGAAGGAGGTTCGACGAGACTTGAACAGGGCCATAAAGACTCCCTCTGAGTTCGTTGCAAGACAGGTGGCTCATGCCAGTGCATCATATCATGCATGGAGGGAGGCCCGGAACCGAAATCACTTTTCCTCATATGCTCCCTTTCTCGAAAAAACCTTGCTTTTAGCAAAGGAGGAGGCGGCCTTCGTAGGTTTTCAGGAAAAACCCTATGACTACCACATCGACAAGCACGACCCAGGGATGGATGCGGAGAAAATCAAGAAACTGTTCGACCAGTTACAAATTGGCCTGATTCCCCTTTCCAAACGGATTCTAACCTTGGCCGAGGATACAAAGATACCTGAATTCAAAGGATTCCCAAAAGACAGACAGGAAACCTTCCTTCGTGAAGTGGTAGCGAGTCTTGGGTTTGATTTCTCAAGGGGTAGAATCGACGTCGCGGTTCATCCTTTTTGCTCAGGTAATGG
>CAZWTI010000339.1:0-4985 GCA_964637065.1 uncultured Puniceicoccaceae bacterium | reverse complement strand
CCGGAATCGTTGTGAACGAAAACCTGGAAAACTCCTTCCTCCTTCAATATGACTCCGACGGTGCTGCTCGCTGGGGAGAAAAGATTACTTCCGCATCGAACAATGAGGTTCTCGACTTGGCTGCCGACGCGTCGGGGGTCTATCTCGCAGGTCATTTTGCCGGAACCGCCTCCCTTGGGAACTTGTCATTGACATCAAAGGGTGGCGACGATGGCTTCCTCGCAAAATATGGAACTGACGGCAAGCCAACGTGGGCTGAATCAATCGGCGGAGATAATTTCGACTACATTCAAGGTGTGGAACTTGATCCTTACGGTGACCCCGTTCTTTTTGGACATTTCCTCGATGAGGCTTCCATAGGAAACCACACTTTGGAATCAGCTGGTGATTACGACCTCTTCGTCCTTCAAGCCAGCGCTAACTCCGGAGGCGTCCTTCGTCTTCGATCCCTTGGCGGTCCCGGACGAGAGGAAGCGCGGGGATTGAGCATAGGCGAAGACGGGTCACTAAATCTTGCCAGTTATTATGTCGGTGATGCGAAACTGGATGGCTTCAACATCGAAAGTTCCGGACCCGGTTCTTTTCTGGCAAAAGCCGGGGGGCCTCGTGGGTTGCCAAAGGTCACGATCCCGCAGGATTCGCAAATCGTCCCGGGGAAGGCCTTTAGTCTGGAACTGAACGCCTCTCTGCCCAGTGGTCCGCCACCGTCCTTTATCTCACTTTCCGCCCCCAATTGGATCGAGATTCGGGATCGCGGCGACGGAACCGCTCTCTTCACCGGGACTCCCCCCATGGGAACGGGAGGAGATATCCCGGTCTCAATCATGGTCACCGATTGGGAAGGCGGAGTAGTCGAACACCAACTGCTGCTGAGGACGGGGATATCGGGAAGTCATGAGCTTTGGGTTGTTGCAGTTCCTGCGGACGGTGGAGTCGTCGGTGGTTCCGGAACCTACGAACATGGCAACATTGTCTCCATTGTCGCAATCCCGGCGCAAGGATTCCGCTTTCTGAATTGGGTTGGAGAAGGCCCCGGAAACCTTAATCAATCCAATACAACCGTTCGCGTAGACAAGAATCTAGCCATCAATGCTCGTTTCGAGAAGATTAAGTATGTCGTGTCTGTTGCCGTCACGCCCGAGGGAGCAGCGTCGATTGCGGGCGCCGGCGTCTACGAACATGGGAAAGAAGCCAACCTCACGCCAATGCCAATCAAGGGATATAAGTTTTCCCACTGGTCAGGAACCAACTTGCCCACTCCCACTCAAGAGACACAAAACCTCACGATCACGGGGAACATCAACCTGAATGCCTTCTTCGAAATTAATCCGGATGATGGAAGCATTGCCTATGCACTCGACGGAAAAGACATAGGAAACTCCTGGAACCAAAGCAAGTGGTTCGGTTATTACCACTTATCCTCCGACCGATGGATCTACCATCTTGACCTCGGTTGGATTTATATCCCTGCCCAACCCGGAGCGGATGATGTCTTCGGTCGCCGTCAACTTATTGTTCGGCTAGACCCCGGCATCTGGTTCTGGCAGGAGGAACTGGGCTGGGTTTGGACCACTGCCGATCTTTACCCCTACATGTACCAAGCACGTCCAAGCGGCTGGCTTTGCTATAAACTTGGGACCTCGAAGCCCGCTCTTCTTTATGACTACGGGAACAAGAACTGGATAGCCATCAACCAGCCCAACTATAAAATCCAGACGATTGTCTCTCCTTCTGACGGAGGAGAGATCGTTGGCGGCGGTTCACGAAAGGGCGGTGCCGCCGTATACCTCGTGGCCAAACCACGAAAAGGCTTTATCTTTGCAGGGTGGGGTGGTGATGCAAAGGGATCCGAGAATCCCCTCGTGTTCGAAAACTTGTCGCGAAACGTTCAGGTCGTCGCGCAGTTTAGTCAAATATCAGGAGGCATTCGTGAGATTTCTTCCGTTATCCAGAACGCAACTCATTTGACAAAGGACCAAAAACGAATCGCACTTGCCCAAATCGCACTTACCGGCAGTTCTCCCCTGCTCAGCATGGGCACTGGCGCAACATCACAGAGTACAAGTAACAATCCCTTCGCCAAGGCACTCGGAGCGGTCAGCGCCAATGAGGGTAGCTTCGGCACGGATTCCGCTCAACTGAATCATGGCTATCTTCCCTGGAAGTCGGGATGGTCCGGCAATGTAGACAGGCAAGGCGCCATAAAGTCACTTTCACTTAGATCAGCGAAAAACGAAGTGGTAAACGGCATCAAGTGCCTCGTATTGGAAAACACCAATGGAAATGGCCCGTGGACCACTAGATGGTTAGCCCGAGACAAAGAGGGAACCATATGGCTTGTACGAGAAAGGAGAGGACAACGCCTAGTCGACCTCCAGCATCCTTTCCTCCCCAAACGCCCGGAAGTCGGATGGAAAAGCTGGACCGATGCTTCCGCCATCCCCGATGAGTATGTAGTCTTGGGTAGTCTTGCCGTTAAAATTCGCTTGCATGCCGGTGAAATACTGAATGATTGCATACGTCTAATAGTCCACACTTCCGATGGCGTTCGAGTCGAATACTACGCCAAGGGTCGAGGCCTCGTGAAAATCGAGAATCCATGACTTGTAATCCACATAGAACTCTTTTTCTTTTCCTCTTAATTCTAAGAATGGTTCTTCCATTCTGCATTTTCGTTCCGACATTCGGGCAGGTGAAAAAACAGTCGAATGCATTCGAGATGGTGAGCCAGGAACTGCAACTTATCGAAAAAGGTCTTTTACAACTGAAGGCAGGGAAGCCAGAGGCAAGGAAGGGTTTGGTCGAGAATCCCATTATTCCGAACGTCCCCCCAAGAGAACATCAATCAATTCCTCAAAAGCCCCAAAAAAGAACCCAAGCGGACGCAATTAGGGGAGCGGTACAGGAATTGCAACCTGTCGAAAGCAATTTGCTCAATCTTCACAGAGAAGAAAGAAGAAAGCCATCAGAGGCGACACGAATGCCGGGCAATACCATCCCACGCGGGAAGCTGACCAGACTTCGTCCTCTCGGCAGCTATTTCTTATTCTTCAATCCCGGCATAACCTTTTCCAGAGAAAGGGACTATACCCTTTCCACAGGAGAAAATGCTGTTCTCGGCACAGACACCGGTTTAGACATTGCAATCTCATTTGGCAGGCAAATTGGACCTTGGGCCTTGGGGGCGCAAGTTTCGCATCGCCGCTTCTCATATACTCAATTAACTTTAGCCACTGAAACCTATGACGCTTCGGGAGATTCGACTTCGTTCTCCTTTTCTCTATATGGTGGACATGACTTAGCCATAGCCAATTCATGGAACCTTCATGCGGGAATATCCCTTGGATTGGCTAAAAGCGATGAAGCCTTCAGCCTCACCGGCATTGGATCTGCGGCACCAGAAGACGGTTCTCATTTCCAAGGTGGTCTTGGCATTGCAGTCGAGTATGCTTTTTCGGATCTTTGCGCTGCCCACTTGGGATATCGCTTCACTTATGTTGGCGAGGTGGGAAACTTTGCTTCACTCCCGATCAACCAAGTTGAACTTGGCTTGCGCTGGAACCTATAATCTTCCCAACAATATTGAGCTCGGCTCAATCGTTATAAAGTTGCGAGATTCTAAATCTTGCCAACCGGAGACAAACTCAGGAATCCGGGGGGGGTGCGCCGGGAGGAAGGGGCGGTCGAGTAATCCTTGCCGAAAATTTCCCTTTCGCTCCTCCCAACTTCAGCGAAGGTTTCTTCTTCCCTCCACCTAATTTCAACGAAGGCTTGTCGTCTCCGGAATCACCCACGGATGCCTCGGAAGACGCATCATCCCCGGGAAAAGTCGCATCTGGAGCAGGAGGGAAAGGAGCTGACGGTTGGGGCGGAGCCGGCACACCGGATTCGTCATCGTCTATTGCCGCCGGTGGGGGCGGCACAGGCGGGCGAGGTGGTGCAGTTTCATCAGGCGAGCCTTGAGGCGTAGGGTCGGGAAGGGGTTGTTCTCCCGAATCGAAAGGCAACTCCTCTTCGGTCGACATGGGAGGAGCAGGGATTGGCGGCAGTGAATCCGCAGCACCTAATTCCTCAGATGGTTCGGGAACAGGTGGCGGGAGAGGTGGGGCATCGGAGCCAAAGCCAGAAGCCTCGATACTTTCTTGATCTTCAGCGATAAATTCGGGAACCGGCAGTGCATCGGAAGGTTCAACCTGAGATTCCACTGACTCCTCGGCTGTTTCGGGTACAGGCAAAGGTTCCGGAAGCGGTAACTCTTCTGCGGCAGATTCGGGATTGGGCAATGCCTCGGGTGCGGGAAGTCCGTCGTCAACTGCATCGACCTCCCAGGGAGTGATTGGAACATCGACATCTTGTTCGATTGTTCCGGTTTGAGGTGGGACGGAATCAGAGCCTTCTCCAAATTTTTCTTCAAATCCGCCTGAAGCAACTTTGCGAACTTGCACTATGCTGGCTCCTGTTTCTCGAGCAATCGCAGCTTTGTTTGGTGAAGACTGAGAAAGTTTTGACTTAATTTCTTTATATAGATCTTTAGTCATGGAAACCGTCTTGCGACGGCCTGTCGACGCAACCCCTGAGAGTCTTTCTCTAATGACTGGAGAAGCATGATCGGCTAGTGCGCGTATCAGGTCGGCAACATTTTTGTAGGATGTCCCAATTTGCTCGTTGACCGTCTCATGAAGGCTGGAGAGATAAGCTTTAGCTCGCTCCTTGCTTTCGCGTCTGTCCACCTCGGTCTTGGCCTTATCTTGAATTTCCTTCAAGAGAGTTTCGGGATCCTTACTGAAATCAACGTCAAAGGATATTTTAGTCATGTGCGTGAGAGAGGTTAGGGAATAAAAAAACTAACAGAAATAGGGTCTAAGGTAGTTGGCAAGCCCTATTTGCCAAAGCCAAACTCGAGACTCATCAACCATTGGAGAAGCCAGAACGCGGCAAGCATTACAAATGCCGCACAAAAAAAAGTAAAAAGGGATTCCTGCAAG
>CAZWTI010000338.1:0-5094 GCA_964637065.1 uncultured Puniceicoccaceae bacterium | reverse complement strand
CTTAGTAGATGGTTGAGGTAGATTGTGTCGGCGGAAACGCGTAACCCCCTCTTGGCATAAATCTCAGGGAGTTCGTTTACCTCTTTCCAAAAGTTATTTTCGTCAATTCCGTAACTCTCGAAAAGCGGAGTTTGCATATATCCCGGAATGAGGGTCTTGTCGAAATCCCATACACAAGCCACAATGTTTTGCCCATGTACCTGAGCCTTGTTTTGACTTGGGTTCATCATCCTTTACCCTTGCGCCAGAAGTGCTTTCAGGCAACGATGAAATATTCCTAGCCATGCAGGAATTACCTGACCTCGAACCTTTCCAGAAGCGTCATGCGGAATTGGAAAACGAACTCGCCAACCCTGAGGTTTTCAAGGATCAACGCAAGGTCGCGTCATTGTCTCGCGAGCACCGTAGGCTAGAAGACTTGATCAGGCTAGCTGAGAAAATAAAGGTTGGAGAAAACGCCCTCCAGGAAAATCGGCTTCTGCTCGAAGATGAAGAATTCAGTCAAATCGCCGCTGAGGAAATCGATCTTCTGGAAGCGGATTTGCCGCAACTGAAGGAACGTTTTCTCCTGACCATGATTCCACACGAGGAAGCCGATGAACGTGATACCGTTGTTGAGATTCGAGCAGGTGCTGGAGGGGAAGAAGCTTCTCTTTTCGCATCGGACCTTTTCCGTATGTACTGCCGCTTAGCGGAGGAGAACGGTTGGTCTGTAGAGCGACTTGGCGAAAGCCCATCGGAAACCGGGGGATACAAAGAGGTTATCTTTTCGGTCAAGGGCGAAGATGTCTTCGCTCGCCTAAAGTTCGAAAGCGGTGTGCATAGAGTGCAACGTGTTCCAGTCACTGAAACCAATGGTCGCATTCATACTTCCACTGCAACGGTCGCAGTATTGCCCGAGGCGGAGGAAGTGGAAGTTGAGATTGATCCGAGTGACCTAGAGATAAGCATTTGTAGGGCAAGTGGACCTGGCGGACAGGGTGTGAACACGACCGACTCTGCAGTGCAGATCCTGCACAACCCAAGTGGCCTCACCGTATATTGTGCAGACGAACGATCCCAATTGAAAAATAAGAACAAAGCCATGACCGTACTGCGTGCTCGACTCCTTAGTATTAGACAAGAAGAAGAGCATGAAAAATATGCCGCGCACCGGCGAAGTCAGATCGGCACCGGAGACAGAAGCGAGCGAATTCGCACCTACAATTTCCCGCAAAGCAGAATGACGGATCATCGAATTGGGCACTCCACCCGTAACCTTCCCGAAATAATGGACGGCAAGCTCGACGAAGTTCTCGATGCTCTTGCCAAGGAAGACCAACGTTTGCGACTCGAGGAAATCGCTGCCGCACAAGGCTCCTGAGCACAATCCTCTCCATTTTGGACGTGGTTCAAAGAACCACTGATTTTTTTGCTAAATCAGGGGTTCCAAACCCTCGTCTGGACGCCGAGTGGATCGTGGCTCACTCCCTTAATGTAAGCCGTATGGATTTATACCTACAGTTCGAACGGCCCCTTGAAGAAAACGATTTGGCCCCCTTGCGAGATCTGGTTTGTCGCAGAAACAATCGAGAGCCACTTCAGCACATTCTCGGATTTGCTGACTTTGCGGGGTTGAGAATCGCCTGCGATGGTCGAGCCTTGATTCCGCGACCCGAAACAGAGGAGCTCATAGAAATACTCACATCCGATATTGATCCCTGTTCAGTCGCTCGAATCCTTGATCTCGGTACAGGTTCGGGAGTTCTTGCTCTCGCCCTCGCAAAAAACTTTACAGCTGCGGATGTCCTTGCAGTCGATGCCTCCGAAAAAGCGCTTAAGCTAGCTCAGGAAAACGCGGTAGCTAACGGACTGGCCGAAAGAGTCCGTTTTCTCCGCAGCAATTGGTTCGAGAATCTTTCAAGGAGCGAGGGCCGATTCGACCTGATCGTCTCCAATCCTCCATATTTGTCTCAAGAGGAATGGGAGTCTACCGAACCCGAGGTGCGAGAATACGATCCAAAACTTGCCCTAGTCTCAGGGAAGGGAGGTTCTGCACATCTGATTGCCATCATGAAAGGCGCTCCAAAACACCTCCGAAAAGGCGGCTTGCTCGCTATGGAAACGGGGGAGTCTCATCATGACTTGCTCACTGAACAGGCAGCCGACAATGGCTACTTTGATTCTCGCCGATTATGCGATCTATCAAAAAGACCGCGTTTCTTCCTAGCTCGACATAGAGGTAGATAGCAAAACCAGTTCCTCGAAATCCCCGCAAGCTTGGCTAACTTAGGATTCCTTCTCTGTGCCCTCTTCGCTTTTAGCCACCTTTGCCGCTTCGGCCCGCAGTTGAATCCAGTCCGCCATTATCCGAAGACTTTCGTGCAAACGAATATCTAGGTTGCCCGGAGCATCGATTTTCTCGGCTACGCCGTCCTCCTCAATTTTTTCTCCTCGTACCTCCCGCGAACGTCGATCCTGCTGCCGCACCACATCCAGTCGAATTCGCCGTGTAGGAAAAGACTTCTCGGCCAATCGTTTCATCTCCTCGTTAAGTTTTTTACTGAAGGCTTCGTCCTTGGCTTTGTCTTCCAAGCGTTTTTCTAGGTTGAGAGAAAATTCCTTTTGTTCCCTCTTCCCTTTGTACCAGTTCACATTCTTTTGCAGGTAAGTAAACTCCTCTTCTTTCTTCTGGCGCTTAAGGCTGGTCTCAAGAAGTCTCTTGGCAGCCTCGGAAGTGATGCGAAACTCTTCAGTTGGCCGGCGGTAATTCACGCCAGGGATTTCATCCCATTCCATAGCGTGGGGAAGATCGGCCTCGCCTATCGGAAGAAATTCATTGACGGAAGGCATGGAAATATCGGACGTGACGCCCACATTTTGCGTGCTCGTTCCACTTGGCAGGTAATATTTCTGGATGGTTATCTTGGCTGCACTGCGTTTTTTGCTCTTAAGGCGAAGATAAGGCGCGTTCATCTCAATCATAGACTGAACCGTGCCTTTCCCGTGAGTTGCCTTGTCCCCTACAATGAGAGCTCGCTTATGGTTCTGTAAGGCACCCGCAACGATCTCGGACGCCGAAGCGCTGTATCTAGACACCAGCAACACAAGGGGTCCTTCCCAAACAATCTTTGGGTTGAAATCGAATTTCTTGCGAATCTTGCCATCAGTGTTCTTAACTTGCACAACGGGTCCACGAGAAATAAAAAGCCCAGCCAAGCTAACGGCTTCACTTAGAAAGCCTCCTCCGTTACGCCTAAGGTCAAGCACGACTCCCTCCGCACCCAATTCCTTAAGTTTCGCGACCAGTTCCTCCACGTCGTCGGAAGCCTTTGCCTTTGCCTCCCCTGGGGCCGCTCCATAAAAGGAAGGTAGCTCGATCACTCCTACTGGAAAAGTGCGATCGCCTTCGGGGGCGGGCACTTCGTGGATTGTCGCAGAAGCAAGGTTGGCGGTGAGCTTGATACGATCACGGGTAATGCTGACAGGCTTACGGCCAGTAGGGTTCTTCGCAGGCTTGATGAAGAGACGCACCACGGTGTCTTTCGGCCCCTTGATCAGTTCCACGATCTTGCTCAGCTTCATGTCTACCACATCTACAAATTCTCCATCCGCCTGAGCCACCTTGAGGATCACGTCCTCTGGCTCCAGTTCCCGACACGCCTCTGCAGGACCTCCAGGAAGCAGTTCCTTAATGGTGCAAAATCCGTCTTCGTCCGTCAGTACCGCACCAATGCCAACAAAGGTATTGTGCATCGACTGGTTGAACTTGTCGCGTTCCTTGATGTTGAGGAATGTGGTGTGGGGATCGAACATCTGGGTGAGTGCGGTCAAGTAAAGCTCTTGAACGTCAGATGCTTCGAAATCACGTACATTCTTTTGCCAACGCTCATAGCGTTTTGTAATGCGTTCACGGGCTTCTTTCAAGTAACCCACCATCACTTCCTCCTTGGGCAGAGTGGGCGTTTTCTCAGTCTCACTTGCATTGTCCTCTTTGCCGAGCTTGATTTGGTTGAGAATTTCGGCCAACATTTCATAGGTAAGGCGTTTTTCCCAGATTTCGTCGGCGTCTTTGTCGTTCTTGGGCCAAGGCAATTTTTCGCGGTCTGGGATAAAAATGGCATCATTCTCAAAGATAAATTTACCCTTCAGCCGAATCATAACCCAACTTAGCCGAGAGAGAGTCTTTTTCCTGTAGTCGTTGTAGATGCGAAAGCCTGGGAAGAGATTGCCTTGCTTAAGGTAGGTAGCAATGGTTGGCACAAAATCCTTGAGGTAAAGGTCATGGTCCACCTGCAGGAAATACAGCCGCTGCCGATCAAGCCTTTTCATATAATTCTCGAGAAATTCCTTGGGATCTACCTTCTCAACCGAAACCTTGCTGTAATGGGCCCTCTGAAGGGCTTGGGCCAACCAACTGGCTTCCCCCCGCATAAGTTTGGTTGGTTCCAGCTCTTTAGCCTCAGCGACCTCCTTTTCTTCTTGTCCGTAGACGGAGCCAGCGAAAATGAACGCGGTTGCCGCCCAAAAGGAAAAACATTTGTGGAAACTTGTCATAATTAAATAAATTGGCGGGGAAGTGAAACGGTTTCTTTGTATAAAGCCACATGCCAGAAAAGGGCATTCGCCCTGCCTCCGCAACGACTTTTTATGCCCATCCCATCATTTGCCCAAGTGGCTCTTGGCTTTGTCGAGAATGCGTTTCTCCTCAATGGTAAGGGCTCCGAATCCCTTGTCGTTTATTTTATCCAAGATTCGATCCACCTCTTGCTGCACAAATTCGCGATTGTCCAGATTCACGGATTAGCCAGAGGGCGTGCCTGCCCTGTGAGTCGGCTTGTTCACCTTGAGCCATGATGGTTTTTGTAGGCGAGGACGACGGATCGCACGAGTTCCGCCTTGCCGCATGTACCCAAAGAAAAATAACCCTGCCAGCATACCCCCGAGATGGGCCGAGTGAGCAATGCCTCCCGCGCCATTAAGTTCAGAAAAAAGAAATCCGTAAGTCTCGATTCCCAGTAAGCCCCATAGAATCCACTTAGGCTTAAGCGTACATGGCAAAACGAAAAACAACAAAAGGGTAATGGGCTGTTCGGGACGTCTCAGACAAAAAGT
>CAZWTI010000337.1:0-3168 GCA_964637065.1 uncultured Puniceicoccaceae bacterium | reverse complement strand
ACATTCGGCAACGTGACTTTAACTTCTTCTGGTTCATCCGATGCTTTTCTACTGAAGTATTCCCATGAAGGTTCTCTTCTTTGGGCCAAGAGCTATGGCGGGGCCGATGCCGAATTCATAGAGGGCCTAACCGCCGATCCTTATGGGAATCCCTGTCTTCTGGGACATTTTCTTGGGTCCGTCGACCTTGGCGCCCAAACCCATGCTTCTGTGGGTGGTTACGATCTGTTCCTAATGAAGGTTTCGGGTGATTCGGGCGTGCCGATTTGGTCTCGTAGGATTGGCGTTACGGAGAGTGAGGAAGCCCGAGGACTGGCGACGTCCAGTGACGGGGCGCTTTTTATCGCTACACAATTCTTTGGCAACTCCTTGGAAATCGATTCTCATTCGGTTTCTACAAACGGTGCGTATGGTTTTGCCATCGCGAAGCTAGGCGCCCCTCGCGGAGTGCCTGCTCTTGCTTCTCCCGAAGTCGTCTCGCTTTCTGCCGGTCAGTCTTTCAGCTTAGAGTTGAACGCAAGCATTGCATCCGGCCCTCCGCCCAGCATCAAGCTTCTTGAGGGGCCTTCGTGGGTCGTCGTGGAAGATCGTGGAGATGGTTCGGCTCTGGTTGCGGGAGTACCGCCGACCGTCTCTGAGGGTACTTTCATTGCACGTATCCGAGTCACCGACTTGGAGGGTGGAACTATTGATCACGACCTTACTCTTTCTGTTGCGGTTTCCCATGAAGTAGCCGAGTTTACGGACGAGCCCGAAACTCTTTGGCTACAATCCGGACAGGGTGGGGAGTTTGCTAATGGGGTAGCTGCTGCCGGTGACGGTGGTTACTATGTCGTTGGAGCTTTTACCGATTCTACAAAAATCGGCTCCTTTGAGTTGAAATCCAAGGGTCGCACCGATTCCTTCGTGGCCAAATTCGATTCCTCGGGAACCTGTCTTTGGGCGAATCGTTTTGGTGGCCTCGATCAGGATTTCGCTCATTCAGTTGCAGTTGATTCCAATGGAACTCTTTTCGTTGCGGGCTACTTCCGAGGTTCTTCTTCCTTCGGCAATCATTCTCTACAAAGTGAGGGAGATTACGACGTCTATTTGCTTCGACTTGAACCGGACGGGCAGGTTGCTTGGGCGAAAAGTATGGGCGGAGAGTCTGACGATTATGGGAAGGCCGTTCATGTATCTGAGGCGGGCAGTCTCTATTTGACAGGTCATTTCCGTGGAGCGGCTGACTTCGGGTCTTCCTCTCTGGTGTCGGCTGGTGGCGAGGATGCCTTTCTTGCTAGGTTCAACGCCGTGGACGGTTCCTTGACTTGGGTCGATCGTATGGGAGGGAGTGGCTCGGATCGAGGCCTTGGCCTTTCCGGTGATGGAGCGGACGGTGTGGTCCTTGCAGGGCGTTTCGAAGGAACCGCAACGTTCGATTCCCAATCCATCGTCAGTGCAGGATTCTCGGACGCTTTCGTTGCTCAGTATGATGCGCTTGGCTCCTGTGTTTTTGCCAATCGAGCAGGTGGGAAAGGCGAAGACGAAGCGAACGCGGTCGTAAGGGCTTCCTCGGGGATTTATTATCTTGCAGGCAGCTTTCGTGTTTCCGCTGCTTTTGGTGGACATGCTCTTTCTTCAAACGGAGGGAGCGACGCCTTTCTCGCATGGCTTACGCCCCAAGGTGGATTCTCATCCGTGACGTCCATAGGAGGACTATGGTCTGATGAAGCCCTTGATCTTGCCTTGGATTCTGAAGAGAGACCGATTGTGGCTGGTTCTTTCCGTGGCACGGTTTCATTGGGTGGAAAGGAGTTTGTTTCCGCGGGGGACTCCGATGCCTTTATCGTGAACCTTGATGATCAAAACGCTTCCGTCCTCTGGGCTAAAACTGGCGGCGGTTCCGCCTCTGATGCGGCTCGTTCTGTATCCGTAGATCCAGTGACCAATCATCTCTGTCTGGCTGGTTATGTTTCTCCCGGAGCCATCTTCGACAACCAGCAAGCTGCCGGCGACACAACTAGACGTTCCTTGCTTGTGGCCGACTTGGGTTATCCTGATGACGCTGCCTCCTTTCAAACCTATCCGCTAGGTTTTGCTACCGGAGGTAGTCTATATGAATACAAGTTTGAGACTGGGCCATGGGGAACTGATCCTTCGGTCAGCGTTACCGCAACGAATCTTCCGGATTGGTTGAAAATCAAAGATAATGGGGATGGTACGGGTTACGTTTCCGGCACCGTTCCCGCTGGTGTCAGCGAGGTCTTCCGAGTCGAGCTTTTCGCTGTCGATGAGTCCTCTAGCTCAACCTCCCAAACATTTTCTATTGTGGTGGATTCAGTCGCCGGCGCCCCTGTCATCGTCGCAACGCCGCCCGTTCAGGCGACTCCGCTCAATGAATACAGTTTCGACATTACCGTCTTTGATCCTGATGGCGACGTCGTTGCATTGTATGCGACCACTCTTCCGGGTTGGCTCAGTTTCGAGCGTCAAGGTCGCGGCGCTGCGACAGTTCGCGGCGTTCCCACTTCCGGGGCCGGTCTTAGCGAACCCATTGAAATCATTGCTACAGATGGGCATAACGAAACCCGCCTATCCTTTACGATACAAGTCTCTGCAGTTTGGTGGGGCACGGCAGAAAGTCTCGGTGCCGCTCAGTGGCGCAGGAATTGGTTTGGTCAATTTAGTCCTTCCGGCACCTCATGGATCTATCACGAACAGCTCGGGTGGGTATTCGCCGAAGGGGATCAGTCCGACTCTGTCTGGTTCTGGGTTGCAGGTCGGGGATGGCTCTGGACCAGTTCTCAGCATTGGAATACAGACTTGGGAGAGGGGCATCTTTACAGTGCTGATAAAACTGCTTGGATGTATCTTCGATCTAATGGCTCTTTGGATAAAGCCGTGATTTACGATCACGATACGGATATTTGGTCGTCATTTTCCTCCGTCCCTTAGCCAACTTCCTCTCAAGCTCACTTTGAGGGGGTGTTGGAAAGGTTCCGCTTATGACTGAAGGCAATCTTAGCCAACCGTAAAACGGACGACTAGTAATGTGATGACAATCAAAAGAAGAACGCAAGCCAGCGTTAGGCGTTCTTTGCGGGTAGTTTGGAAGGGAGTCACAGACAATTACTCGACAAAGGCAAATGAACGTTCCGGAGAGTCTGCTATTTGGAGTCCATCGATAAT
>CAZWTI010000336.1:0-2608 GCA_964637065.1 uncultured Puniceicoccaceae bacterium | reverse complement strand
TTGATGAAGATAAACATCGTCTTGGAAACTCGTGAGGAGTTTTAGGTTATCGGGCGTGGGTGTCGCTTTCAGAGCTGAACTGAGGTGGATTTTGCTGATCCGTAGATCGGCCTCGGCTAAACGAACAAAGGCGTGGTTGGGTTCCTCGTACTCCACGGCAAGGTGGCAGGTGTCATAGTTTACGCCAATGAGGCGCTTCCAGCTTTTTTCGTGACCAAAATGACTTTCAAGTTTCTCAAAGAAACTAACCGTTTCCCTGCTTGTCTCGAAAAAGCCCAGAGGCTCGGGTTCCAACCCCAAGTGCAAATCGAGATTTTTCTTCGCGGCGGTTTTTTCGATGTGGGTGGCGCAAGCGGCAAGATTCTGGAGCATCTCCTTCGGAACTTCTCCCGTAGGTATGAATTCCTTGAATGAGCCCGGCAGCGTGCTTACACTTCCCTCGTCTCCTTCCTCGGAAAGTTCCTCAATTATTTCGAACAGCAAATTGGTGTAGGAGAGACGATCCAGGCTCGTCCAGTCGGGCAAGTATACTTGTTCCTTGACGCGTGTCCCGTGGAAGTTGCCATAGGGGAAACCATTTATGGTGAACACGTAGCAATGCTTTTCGTCCAGCCACTTACGGAACTTCGCGAGGTTTTTACCCTGGGAAAGCTCTTGAGCAGCATCGGCACCCAATCGCAGGCCAATGGCGTAAGGTTCGTCCGGAGCCACGATTTTGCGGACACGAAGAACATCATTCTCTAGGGATGCAAAGGTCTCAGCCCAGTTCCCACCTCTATGGACATTGGTGCAGTAGGCCAGTTGAATGCCGTGAGCGAGTCGCATGGCGTGACCGCGTTACGCTCTATAACACAAATTTCGGGCACTGGCCCATGAAGGCCAGCGGGTTTTGGTAGAGAACCTTGTCGAGCAATTCATCAGGGTGCGAGCGTCTCTTCATTTCCAAGGCTGCCGAGGGAACGGCAAGTGGGTTGCTAATGCCCCAGTCACAGGCAGAGTTCATCCAGATTCGTTCTGTGCCATAGACCTCTAGCATATCCACGGCCCGTTGAGGTGTGCACTTTGACTCGGGATATAGCGTCATGCCTACCCAAAAACCCTTGTCTAGCGGAATGGAGATCGTGTGTTCCTCGACGTGATCTATGATTACCCTTTCGGGTTTTATCTTAGGCTCGTTCAGGATGGCGTCCACGATTAGCTTGGTTCCCTTCAGTTTGTCCTCGAGGTGTGGCGTGTGGACAAGGATCAACTCGTCGCGCTCGGCTGCGATCGCAATGTGGCGCTCGAGCACCTCCAGTTCGTTGCGACTGTTTTTGTTCAGGCCGATTTCGCCCACGCCAAGGCAGGTTGGGGAGTCTAAAAACTTTGGAATGATTTGAAGGACGTCTTCCGCAAGTTTCAGGTCCTCGGCTTCCTTGGGGTTTAGGCAAATCCAGCAAAAGTGGCGTAGGCCGAACTTGGCGGCTCGGGCGGGTTCGTACTCTGTCAGTTGACAGTAGTAGTCGTGAAAACCTTGTGCTGAACTTCTATCGAATCCTGCCCAGAATGCGGGTTCGCAGACTGCTTGGCAACCTGCCTGCACCAGTTTGACGTAGTCGTCGGTCGTACGACTTACCATATGCGCGTGCGGCTCTATGTAACGCATGCCGAATGGGCCGTCAGGAGGTGGTTGTGCCATCCCATGCTCCGGCGGCGCCTTTGCCGGGGGCGACGGGGATGGGTTCCTCGGTCGGGTCGCTAAGGCTTAGCAGGACTTGCTTGGCTCGTTCTGGGTCATTGCCGTCAAGGCAGGCGATTGTCTTCTTCAACTCCTTCACCCGATAGTCGTCATCCTGTCCACTTCTTTGAACCCGGTCGAGAAATGCGGCGACGTCGATTACCTTGCTACGAGCATCCATGAAGCCCAACTCGACAAGGTCGGGGGTCGTTTGGTTTTCAGTCTCGCTCATTCCTTCTTTAAATCGAGAAAACCTGCTTTCACTCTCCGACCGGGGCAAGACTATTCAAGGCAGCAACCTCTATTTTCCGCAGGTTGACCTTTCTCACCGACTAGTTTTGTATATTGTTAAAACAAACTTGGGCGGCGACGTCGCTTACCGGTTAAAAAAAGAGCGACTTTCTATCATGCCTACCGAACCCATCTGGAAATCCTGGTTTGCCCGACACGGGGGGAAACTACTCCTTTTCGCTCGGCAACAAGCCCGCAACCCTGCGGATGCGGAAGATTTATTACAGGAAGCCTTCGTTCGCATTTGGCGGTTATATGGGCATACGGGCGAGATTTCCCCGGGTTTGGTGTTTCGGGCCATCCGTCGCCTAGCCATCGATTGGGCCCGCAGTCACGACCGCCGCATTATTCGCGAAGGCAAAGTGGCATTGGACATGAATCTCGTCGATTGGTTCGAGCGTTCTCTTGAACGCGATGAGCGGCAAGCTGCTCTCCTGCAAGCAATCGAACAGTTGCCTGGCGAACAAAAGGAGGTTCTCACCCTTAAGATTTGGGGAGACCAAACATTTGACGAAATCGCCAAGATTCTTGAGGTCTCCCTCAATACGGCAGCCTCGCGTTACCGCTACGCCATGGAAAAGCTCAAGAAATGGGTGCCGG
>CAZWTI010000335.1:0-10039 GCA_964637065.1 uncultured Puniceicoccaceae bacterium | reverse complement strand
CGGAGCTGCTTTTGCAACAGCCTTGTCTGATAACTTGCTCGTAACCATCGGTATTCGCCCTGATGAACCCGCAACCGGTTACGGTTACCTGCACCGTGGCAAACCAAGAGTTGAGCGCGAGGGTAGGGCGGTTTACGAAGTTCGCCGTTTTGTGGAAAAGCCGGATCTTGAGACGGCTCGAAGTTACCTTGATTCCGGAGAATACTTTTGGAACGCAGGCATGTTCGTATGGCGTTCCGAAGTAGTCCTGCAGGCCATCGCAAGTCATGCTCCCGAACTCTCGCAAGGACTCGATGAACTCGATGCGACTTGGACTGAGAAAGGCGACTTATGTGCCGCAATGGAAAAAGTCTATCCGGGATTGACCAGGATTTCCGTTGATTTCGCCGTTATGGAGAAGGCGGAAAACGTGGTGCTTCTGGAATCCAGCTTTGACTGGGACGACGTCGGTGAATGGCCCGCCATCGCTCGTCATTTTCCTTCCGATGATTCAGGCAACGTCTTTCGCGGCGAGGGTCTTGCAGTTGAAGCCAAAGGCAACTTAACCTACGCTGAGGATGGGCATCTTGTGGCCTTGTTGGGAGTGGAGGATCTGATCGTCGTCCAGTCGGGAGACGCAACCCTCGTCTGTCGAAAGGACATGGCCCAGCGAATCAAGGAACTAACCGGCAAAGTGGCGAGGCGCAAGGATGGCGAAAGATTAGTCTGACAAGCCCCCTTACTCTATGGCTAATTTTATCGGCATTGACTACGGGCGGAAGCGGATGGGTTTGGCTTTTGCCGACGAATTGGGCGTGGCCGTTCCCTTGCAGGCTATTTCGGGAGCGGATTTTGAAGATTGGCAGGAACAACTCGATGAGATTCTCCATACCCGCAAGGTGGACGAACTTGTAGTTGGTTATCCTCTGAACATGGATGGTTCTCATGGTACCCGTACAAAAGAGGTTTCAGCTTTTGTCGAGGTGTTGGAGAAAAGGTTCGGTTTGCCCGTTCATAGATCGGACGAGCGATTAACGAGTCATGCAGTTCGAGAAGACCTCAAGACTATTGGCAAGAGCATGTCTGATCGTGAGAGCGGGGAACTGGATTCCGGCGCCGCCACCATAATCCTGCGAGATTTTCTCGAGGAACAAAATCCTGCCCCGTTGCCCGACTTCGAGAATCTGAAGGGAGACGATTGGTGAGTGGAAGTGCAGGGAAAACAAAGCGTTGGCGATGCCTTTGCGCCTATGATGGAACCAATTACCTCGGGTGGCAGTTGCAATCTAATGGTGAGTCCGTGCAGGGAGTTCTGGCTTCGGCACTGGAAAAAACTCTAGGTGAAAAAGCCCGGACGATGGGAGCCGGCAGAACGGATGCCGGAGTTCATGCGAAAGGCCAAGTGTTTCACTTCGACAGTGCGTGGCGACACGGTGGGGACAACCTCCTCAAGGCTCTTCGGACTCGTCTTCCCGAAGACGTGCAGGTTCGCGAAGTGCGACAGGTTCGCGAAGGATTCCATGCCTTGCGTTCTTCATGCGGCAAGCGTTATGAATATCGAGCCACCGAAGGTTGGGCTTTCCCGCAGGAAGCTCGCTTCGTGCATTCACTTGAAAATCGCAGGTTTGACCTAGATGCGATGCGTTCGGCTGCTTTACATCTCGTCGGGCGACATGACTTTTCGGCCTTTTCAGTCTCCAGAGGTTTCGATGACGGCGAAAGCCCGGTCAAGGAATTGTGGAGACTTAACATTGGCAAGTCTGGGCCTCGGATCAAGATCACTGCAGAGGGCGGTGGATTTCTCTATAAAATGGTCCGTCGCATTGTGGGCGCGCTTTTTGACGTCGGAATTGGTAAGCTTGCACCTGATGATATTCGGAAAATTCTTATCTCACGCAAGCGAACGGAGTTGATCATCACTGCGCCTGCAAGAGGGCTCACCTTGGCCAAGGTTTTCTACCGTAAGCCTCGCTCATGAAGTTCTCGAATGCGTTTCTCGAAGCTGCGGACTCCATTTTTATGCCCGGAGATTGCCCCGGAAGCGGAGAACCTGTTGAAGACGGCCCTTATCGACGCCTTTGCGAGTGGTGTGTTCGCTGCATTGAGTGGTTTCGAAGGCCTTTTTGCGAACGTTGCGGTTCGCCTTTGCTCGGGACTGCCATTGCCGTGGGGGATTGCCCCCATTGCGGAGACCTCCAACCTTCCTTTTCCGCAGGGCGGGCGCTTTTTCTATTGACTGGAGTTGCCAGAAGTTTCGTGCATGGCGTAAAATATCACGGAGACCGATGCCTTCTTTATGATTTGCCGCGTCTCATGAACCAGTCCCCCGATTTCATTCAGCATTTAAAAGACGCCGTCTACGCGAGCGTGGCTTCAACCAAAGCACTTGGATTGCCGAAGCTATGGCGAGTTGTTCTGGACTTGGTGCGGAAACGGAAACGCTTCTCAAGAGAATCCGCAATACCCGCAACCAAACCAAGTTGACTCGGGTTAAAAGAATGGTGAACTTGAAAAATGCCTTTGCTCTCGATCCCGGAAAGCGTTTGGACAAAGGGCGAAAATTCGTTATTCTCGATGATGTTTTTACAACTGGAGCCACACTTGAAGCTTGTGCCCGCGTTCTTCTCAAGGCGGGTGTAGAACGGGTGGATGTTGCGGCTCTCGGTCACGGCTAAAAGCTTCGAACCTAATCTTTCACATGGCAATCTTTTCGAAACCGCAGTATTCCACAGTAAAGGTAAGGACAAGGGAGGGGATTCCAAAGGGTACTTTCATTAAGTGTCCCAAGTCTGGTGATCCGGTATTCGTGAAGGACTTGGAAAAGAATCTGATGGTTGTCCCGGCTAGTGGTTACCATTTTCCTTTGCCTGCTCCCGAGCGTGTGCAATCCCTCGTAGACGAAGGCACGTTCGTCGAGCACGATGAAAGCATGAGTTCTCGAGACCCACTCAAGTTCAAGGGAGTCGCCTCTTATAAGCAGAAACTACAAGAGAACAAGAAGAAAGCCGGCATGGATGATGCGGTCCTTTGCGGGGTGGGCAAGATGGATGGGCGAGACGTCAGCATTGCGGTTATGGATTTTCGATTCCTCGGCGGAAGTATGGGGTCAGTCGTGGGAGAGAAAATAACGCGGGCCATCGAGCGCGCTCTTGAATCTCAAATTCCCTTAGTCATTGTTTCTGCTTCGGGCGGGGCCCGCATGTACGAAGGAATTCTCAGCCTCATGCAAATGGCAAAGACCAGTGCGGCTCTTTCCAAGTTGGCCGATGCCCGTATACCCTTTATCTCAGTCCTCACTAATCCGACTATGGCGGGAGTCATGGCCAGCTTTGCATCTCTCGGTGATGTGATTCTCGCTGAACCAGGGGCCCTGATTGGCTTTGCCGGCCGTCGCGTCATAAAGGAAACGACCCAAGCCGATTTGCCAGAGGGCTTCCAGACTGCCGAGTTTCTCCTTGAGCGTGGTCTCGTTGACCAGATTGTTCCGCGGTTGGAAATGAGTGAACGCATCAACCGCTTGCTCAATCTCTTCTGTGGTTCCGCAAAAAAGTCTTCCGGCAAGAAGTCTGTGGGAACAAAGGCCAAGACTGCATCAAAGAAACCCACCGCTTCTGAAAGGGCAACCAAGAGAGCAGCCAAATCGCGTTCACAAGGTGGCGACAAGTCCTGATTTGCCCGAGCCAATAGAGGAGATCGTTCAGTTCCTTTACGGATTGAGAAACAGGGGTTCATCTTATGGCCTAGATCGAATGCGGAACTTTGCGACTGCCTTGGGGCAACCGCAACATTGCTTTCCAATCGTTCACGTCGCGGGCACAAACGGCAAAGGTTCCACTTGCGCCATGCTGGAAGCGTGTTTGCGAGCCAATGGTTTGCGTACAGGTCTCTTCACATCACCTCATTTAGTACGTTTGGGAGAGCGTATAAGGATTGACGGTAAAATTCTGCCCGATGATGAAATTGCTCGTTTGGTCTTGGAGATTCAAAAATTGCTTGAGAAGACTTCACCGCCAAAACCCAAAGAACATCCTACCTTTTTTGAGTTTGTCACTGGTATGGCATTTTTGGCCTTTGCTCGTGCGGAGGTAGACATAGTAGTACTGGAGACAGGTTTGGGAGGTCGGTTGGACGCCACGAACGTGGTTCAACCTCTTGCCTCTGTAATTACCTCAATCAGCTTGGACCATTGCGATCTGCTTGGTCGAGACCTTGCTTCGATTGCCATGGAAAAGGCGGGCATCATCAAATCTGGTAAACCCGTGGTTCTCGGATGGTTGCCTGAACCTGCGGAGGCTGTAATTCGGGAAGTAGCCAAGGAACGCGTTTCTCCGGTGATCTCAGTTCCGGACCGATTTGTAACTGATTTGCCCGAGACCTCCCTTGTCGGCTCCTTTCAACGACGGAACGGAGCGGTGGCGCTTACGATCTGCGAGCTTCTCGCGGACGAATTCTCTTTGGATTCGAATAAGTGTCGCGAAGCATTGCTCGAGGTGAATTGGCCCGGACGTTGGCAGGAAATCAAAATAAATGGCAAGAAACTCATCTTAGACGCCGCACATAATGCCGAAGGGGTTGAAGCTCTTGAGGAAAACCTGCGAACACTTCGAAAACCTCCTGTTATTCTGGCAGGAACCTTGGGAGAGGATCGTGCTTTGGATCTTATGCCGGCAGTGGCTCGACTCGCCAGAGAAATTCGGTTGCTTGTACCTAATCAACCTAGCGCCTGTTCCTTCGAGGTCTTGGAGGCAGCTATTCCCAAGAATTTTTCAGGCAAGATCATTCGTTCAACCCTAAAAGAGGAATTCCCTCGTTCAGGATGGCCCGACAAAAGAGAAAGTCCAACGGTTGTGACAGGATCGATTTACCTGCTTGGGGAAATTCTGGAAATGCTTCTCAGGGACGATTCCCAAAGCTCTTTTTCAGCCTTACAGGACTGGGTCTGATTTTTCTCATTTGCCGAAAGCACCTCTCTTTCGTCGAAATTTGGGTGTATGGGTTCGACCACATTGTCGAGTTGTTAATAACTGTGGGAGAAATGGAGGACAAAATATAACAACTTTTACTTGCAGAATGGCTATGAAAGAAGATTGACTTGCCATCTTGCGCATCGTTTCTAATCCACTCTTCCAGCTTAGCCTTTAAATAATATAAAGTTATTCACAACTCAATATATAGTATGACTCGGCAGGCTATGACACTTCATATAGTACTTGCAGGACGAAAAACATTAGGTTTTTCATTTTTTTCTTTTCTTTTCTTTCTTGCCTGCTCATGGTGGGAATTTCCAACAAGGCGTTGTTTGTGAAATTATTGAGGCGTCGCCTTTTTTGTCTGCCATTAGTCACTTTCAAATATGAATAATCAAGGGGAATTAATACACATATTCTCCACTTTAGAGAACAAATAGCATCATGGAAAAGACGTACAAGATCGGGGAGAAGGTTTTCGTCCTAGACGAAAACAAGGCAAAGGAGGCTTACGAGGCCAAGAGGGTTATCAATGGACGAGAAACCATGACCTTCAACTTGCTTCCGCTGAAATACCAGTGGGCCTACGATTTATACCGCAAGATGAAGGCGAACCATTGGGAACCTGAGGATATCCCGATGCAGAAGGATATCGAGCAGTGGCAAAACCAGTTCGAGCTCAACGAGAGCGAGCGTTGGATCATCATGATGGGCATCGGTTACTTTTCAGCGGCAGAAGGAATCGTGGGCGATAACATTCAACATGTCGTGCGGGAATTGGTTACGGCTCCCGAGTTAAAGCTTGTGCTCGGACGCCATGCCCATGAGGAGAATATTCATGCGGACTCTCTCCTCTACATGATTAGTTCCTTGGGGATTAACCCGCACGAGTGCGAGGCGATGTTCGAGCAGGTCGATACCATTCGCCGCAAGAATGAGTTCGTCACCAATGTCTCCCAGAGCCTGAGGCGGGATATGGATCTTACCCAAACGTCAGACAAGCAGGAACTTGCGAAAAACATATTTGTCTTTGGTCAATGCATGGAAGGTACCCAGTTCTACGGATTGTTCGGCATGATCCTTAGCCTTTATCGGCAAAACAAGTTCCCTGGGATTGGACAGATGTTCCGCTACACGCTGCGTGACGAGTCCAACCACATCGAGCTTTTCCGGAATCTCTTCCGAGCCCTTGTCGACGAGAATCCCGATGTATGGACACCTGAATTTCGACAGGAATTGACCGACCTGATGGTGGAGGCCATTTCCTTGGAAAAGGACTTTATCGCTGATTGTCTGCCCGTGAACTCAGTGGGCTTGAGTGCAGACGAATTTTGTCAGTACATCGACTATATTGCGGATCGTCGCCTGAACGGAGTGGGTTTGGAACCATTGGATTCTTCAGTGACGAACCCTTTCCCTTGGTTGGCGGAAATGATGGACGTGAACAAGGAGCAAAATTTCTTCGAAGGCCGTGTGACCGAATACCAAAAGGCATCTTCTTTGGCGGATGTTTCCGACGACGAGCTTTGAGGTAAGGCAATCCCACCGACTGAAACAAACGAAGGGGAAGTGTAAAGGACATGCGTAATATAACTTTCGAGGAAGACCAGATGTTGGAAAAAGTCGCTGAAACGCCGCGCGAGCAAAAGCCGTGTTTTGATTGGGCGGGAGCGTTGGACGACAATCGTTTCGAAGTGCCCAAAGTGCGTATCGACGATGGTGCGGGTGACCGTGATTTCGAGATTGCGGAAGTGGCTGAAGTTATCGGGGAGGCATTGACCGACCTAATGATTTCGCGGGAAGAAAAGGAGATATACACAGACAAGAACCGGGAACTCGTGGTGGAGTCCACCCGGAGCGTTGCCGACAGGCTTGTCGAACGCGCAACGGATGATGAAGACAACGATACCGGGCGTTTGACCTATGAGGAACTTTATCGAGTGATCGAGAAAGTTCTCGTGGAAAACGACGCTTACGACGTGGCCAAGAGCCTCGTGTTCTCACGCTCCAATGAGAGTGGGAACAAGGTGGGCGACGGCGAGTCCGATTACGGTCTCGCCGCGCCCCCCATCCGTCTCATTCGCAGGAATGGACAAGTGGTGCCTTGGAATCGAAGCAAGGTCGAGGTGGCTGTGCGCAAGGCTTTTCTCTCTCTTCATCTCGATTCAGAATCAGCCGTGGACATTTCCGATGCGGTGACTCGTCTGGTTCTCGATACCGGTCAAAACTACATAAACATCGAGGACGTTCAGGATCTCGTGCAGATGGAATTGATGCGGCAAGGACACTACAGGGTTGCCGAGGCTTACATCCTTTATCGTGCTCGCCGCGGTGTAGAACGCGAGTCGCGGACTCCATTCTCCGAGGCTAAGCAGGATTCTATGATCGTGGTGAAGAAGGCAGACGGCACTACCTTCTTCTGGGACGGGATCGACCTGAAGAAACGTATAGAGTTTGCATCCATCGGGTTGAATCTCTGCCTCTCTCAAGATCAAATCGAGGAAGAACTCCGCAGGTCCGTTTTTTCGGAAATCGAGGAGAGTCACCTCAAGACCACCATAATTCTAAATGCCAAGGTTCTGATAGAGCGTGACGCCGATTTCGCGAAGTTTGCCGCCCGTATCCTTTTGAGCTACATTTACGAGGAAGTGTTGGATTGGAACGTCGCGGAAAACTCTCACGAGCAATTGAAGACCTTTCACGCCCGAGCATTCAAAAAATATCTTAAGCGTGGCGTGAAAATCAAGCGTCTGGATTCAAGGCTTCTAAAGCTCGACGTCGACAAGCTTTGCGAGGCGTTGGATCCGTCTGCTGATTTAGACTTTGATTATCTCGGAATCCAGACTCTGTACGACCGCTACCTGATCGTAGACAAGACATCGGATATTCCCCTTCGTCTGGAGACTCCCCAGTTTTTCTGGATGCGTGTGGCAATGGGAGTTTTCGCTCACGAGGAGAAGGGTTCTACCGAAAAGGCCATCGCCCTCTACAACCTCTACAAGAGTCGCCGATTTTGTTCGTCCACGCCCACCTTATTCAATTCCGGAACGCTGCACTCGCAGCTTTCCTCCTGCTACCTTTACAAGGTCGACGACAGCATCGAGTCCATCATGTACAGAGGCATTGCGGAGAACGCCTTTCTTTCAAAGTGGGCCGGAGGCTTGGGCGGCAGTTGGACCTCTGTTCGCGGCACCGGAAGCTATATTCAGGGAACGAATGGCGACAGTCAGGGCGTCATCCCGTTTCTCAAGATGCACAATGATCAGCTTTGCGCCGTCAACCAAGGCGGCAAACGCAAGGGTTCCGGCTGTGCCTACTTGGAAAGTTGGCACAACGACATTTTCGATTTCTTGGAATTGCGACGCAACACGGGTGACGAACGTCGTCGGACCCATGACATGAATACCGCCAATTGGATTCCGGACCTTTTCATGAAACGAATGGAGGCCCGAGAGGAATGGACTCTTTTTCGAAGTAACGAGGTTCCTGAGTTACACGAAACCTTTGGCCGGGAATTCGAAGAAAAATATATCGACTACGAGGCAAAGGCCGAGCGGGGCGAAATCTGGGGAAAGAAAATTGTCGCAATCGACTTATGGAAACAGATGCTCAAGGTGCTTTTCGAGACGGGTCACCCATGGATCACCTTCAAGGATGCTTGCAATGTCCGGAACCCCCAGGATCACGCCGGCGTAATTCATAGCTCCAACCTTTGTACTGAAATCACCCTGAATACCGGGCACGACGAGACGGCCGTTTGTAATCTGGGCTCCGTCGTCTTGGACTCTCATCTCAAGTCAGATGGTTCGCTCGATCACGAAAAGCTTCGCGAGACCATCAAGATCGCCGTCAGGGCACTGGACAACGTAATCGATATCAACTTTTACCCGACCGAGGCGGCAAAGACGTCGAATCAACGGCATCGACCTATTGGAATGGGAGTGATGGGTCTCCAGAACACCCTATACGCCAAGGGCATAGCTTTTGCTTCCGAGGAAGCCGTAGAGTTTAACGACGAATTCATGGAGGCCATCGCCTATTACGCCTTCGAGGCTTCCAGCGACCTCGCTGCCGAGAGAGGTTCTTACCCAAGCTACAAGGGTTCGAAGTGGGACCGAGGCATTCTTCCACAGGATTCCGTGGAGATGCTTGAGAAGGAGCGAGGTCAGGAGGTGGACATACCTAAGGGCGGCAGGATGGATTGGGATATCGTCCGCAAGAAGATTCGCAAAAAAGGCATGCGAAACAGCAACGTCATAGCGATCGCACCTACCGCGACCATTTCGAATATCATGGGTTCCTCACCCTGCATCGCGCCCACCTACAAGAATCTCTTCGTAAAGAGTAATCTGTCCGGTGACGTTCTAGTGCTAAACCAACATCTCGTCCGTGATCTCAAGGAGCGAGGTCTCTGGGATAAGGAGACGAGTGACCAACTCAAGTATTTCGATGGCGAGGTGAAGGATATCGATAACGTGCCGGAGGACCTCAAGCAGAAATATCTAACGGCCTTCGACGTCTCGCACGAGTATGTGATAGCGGCGGCGGCGAGGCGTCAGAAATGGATAGACCAATCACAGTCGGTAAACCTGTTTCTGGGCACTCCCGATCTCAAGACCCTTTCTCACATGTACCGGTCTGCTTGGCGTAAAGGCCTCAAGACCACTTATTATCTTAGAACTCTCAGTGCATCGAACATCGAGAAGGCGACTGTCGACCTCAAGCAGGACAAGGCGACACCCGATCCCTTGTCGAAGGAATCCACCCCGAAGAAGGAATATACGGAAGAGGAAATCAAGGCCTGCAGCATTCAAGCCATGCTCAACGACGAGGAATGCGAATCCTGCCAGTAGAATTCGTCGACGACGGAACATGACCGTCAACGACCGCCTCGATCGTTTCCTTTCCAAGAAACCGAGGATTGGGGAAGGAGCATTCATTGCTCCAGGAGCCACTGTGGTGGGGGATGTGCGATTGGGTGCCCGCAGCAATGTCTGGTACGGTTGCGTCTTACGGGGTGACATCAACTTTATCCGAATTGGCGAAGGTACTAATGTTCAGGACGGATCCATCATTCACCTCGCCGACGATTA
>CAZWTI010000334.1:0-4666 GCA_964637065.1 uncultured Puniceicoccaceae bacterium | reverse complement strand
GACGCTCGATCCAACCCTATGCCGAAACTGCAGGGGTGAGGCTTGTCGCCTTGCCTGTGGCGTATGCGCTGGGGAGGGACAGTTATTCGATCGGTGGTTACGGGAAACCTGCAATTGGTGCCACGGATTCGGCAGGTCTTGGGAACGTGTTCCCATCCATCGGGTGGAAAAACAACCTGATGGTTCCGAGAAAACCGTCGTTAAGTGGGTCACCCGCCGCGTCCGTTGCCGCCATTGCGGAGGACGAGGCTCATGGCGAAAAAAAATTTACAACCGTTGTGAACCCTGCGGGGGTTCGGGTTCCGGCAAATTTCCCTTCATTTGCGCCGTTTGCGAAGGGACGGGCGAACGTGTCTCTGGAAAAGCAAAGCGACCTGAACTACGTTGGGTGGAGGTCGAATGACGAGGTAAGCTTGACCTATGTGCCTCTACTCGAAAAGGATGTCAGCCATGCGTAGTCTCCTTTCATTTTTCGCCCTCCTCGCATCCGCGAGTTGGGCTTTTGGTGAACCGGCTCCTTATCTGCGTGCCACGGACGAGAAGGGCGGGGGACGCATCCTTCAGGTCGCCTCTCGGACTTTGTCCTCGCCGAAGGAGAATGGACCGCGCATCACCTTGCTCGGCGTATCGCACTTGGGCGATCCCGGCTATTACGCGAAAATCCAGAAGAAGCTCGATGACGCCGACTTGGTCCTCTTCGAGGGCGTGGGCTTTGGTGACGACGGCCCACCAAAAGCAAAGGATGGCGATTCAAGCGCAGTTTCCGAATTGCAATTGTCTTTAGCACGCTCCATGGGGCTGGTCTTCCAGTTGGAGGTCATTCGCTACGATCGTCCGCACTTTCGCAACAGCGACCTCTCTGCAGAAGCGTTGCTGACTCGCTTGCAGGGCGGCAAGTTGACGCTTCCCAAGAAAGGTGAATCGGATGGAAAGACCAGTTCCTCCGCCAAGGAGGGCGGCGATCGCAATGCGGAAAAGGGGAACCTGCAGTCGCGGGAGTTCGTGAAGGCCCTGTCGGGAGATTCCTTCCTCTTCAACTTCCTCGGCAAGGCCCTGAAATTCTTCGGTAAGAACCCGCAGTTTCGAGCCTTAATGAAACTCGCCATCGTGGAGACCCTCGGCTCGATCGAGGGAGACGTCACCCGCCTCGCCGAGGCTTCCGGTCCCGGCATGCGGAAGTTCATGCGGGCCCTCCTCGAGGATCGCAATACAGTCGACTTTCGCGACCTCAGCAAGGTACTCAAGGGCAAGAATCCGCCCAAGTCTATCGTGGTATTCTACGGGGCCGCCCATAAGCCCGCCCTTGAGAACCGTCTCGTGGAAAAACTCGGCTTCCGCCCCGACGGCGACGAATGGCTGGCTGCCTTCGGGGTGAACCCGAAAAAAGCCGGACTTTCCGCCTTCGAGGCAGGGCTCGTCCGCAAGATGATTCAGATGCAGATTCGGCAAGTCCTACGGCAAAAGAAGTAGAACTGTCTGTTTTAGTTTAAACCGACAACTTGTCTAGGTTCTCAAAATTTTGATCTAAAACTTCTTGCGTGGTTGTTTTGAATCTAGCCAGAAGTTTCAGGCTATCGATCAGTTGTTAAGTCAACCTATTTCGTACAGGCCAGCATGGGTTTCATGACGGCTTGGGACTCGCCGTCCAGGAAACCTTGTTCGGCATTGGCCAAGGGATAGAATCGAACCAGTGCATCGAGGTCGACGGCGCCTTCTTGGAGTAGATCGAGAGCACTGAGGTAGTTGGGCTTGGAGGAGGCGTAGGTGACCCGGACGTCGATTTGCTTGCGGACGAACTGTGTGATGGCGAAGTCGACGTTCGCCCCGTAGAGGGCGACGACGGTCACGATGCCATTCGGGCGAAGGGCTTTCCAAGCGTCGGCGAGGACGGAAGGCGCGCCCGAGGCCTCGACCAAGGCTTCGGCCTCCTTCCCGAAGTGAGCCTTTGTCTGTTCGTCGAGTGGAGGCAGATCGGGACCGACGGTAATGGTGGAGAACCCGATGGAGCGGAGGGCGGAGAGGCGGGCTTTCTCGTCGCTCTCGGTGCCGGCGATCACGACCTCGGCTCCACGGTGTCGGGCGGAGATGGCGCAGAAGGTGCCGATGATGCCGGGACCTGTGACGACGACCTTGGTTCCCTTCCCGATGCTTGATCGGTTGCCGATGCAGTGTTCGCCTACGGAAAGGGGTTCGGTAAGGGCGGCGAGGCGCATGTCCAGACCCTCGGGTACGGGAATGAGGAATTCCGCATCCACGACGATGTACTCGGCCATGCCGCCGTCGAGGTGTAGGCCCTGCACTCGCCGGCGGGGGGAGAGCTGGGGGAGTCCTTCGCGGCAGTAGGGATCGTTGTCGTCGTGTTGGGTCTGAAGGGCGATCATGACGGCTTGGTCGCCTTCCCGCCAATCGGTCACGCCCGGGCCGACCTTCTCCACGACGCCCGAGAGTTCGTGGCCGAAGGTGACTTTCTCCAAGACGAACTCGTAGCCGGGATGGTCGAGCCAGGCATGGAGGTCGGATCCGCAAATGCCGCAATGAGAAACGCGGAGGCGAACCTCTTTTTCTCTCGGTTCGGGAATTTCGACCTCCTCGATGCGGGCGGCACGAGGTTCCTTGGCATGGCGACGAAAGGCTTTCATGGACAAGGGAAGAAAAGTTCAGGCGTGAATGCTCTCGGCGATTTCGGCGGCTTTCCCCTCACCAAAGAGCAAGGCCACGAGGCGGAGGCCGAAGGCGACGGCGGAGCCCGCGCCGCGTGAGGTGATGATCTCACCGTCCTCGACGACGGCGAGGTTCTCGTCGAGTGCGGGCAGTTCATCGGCGCAGGTGTAGTGGGCGGTGTAGTCCTTGTCGGCGAGGACGCCGGCGTCGTGAAGGACGAGAGGCGCGGCGCAGATGGCGGCTTGCGGAAGTTTGGCGGCTTGGCGGGAGCGAACGAGATTCAGGATGCGTTCGTCCTTGCGCAAGTGTGTCACTCCGGGGCCGCCCGGAAGGATAAGGAGGTCGTAGTCTTGGTCGATGCAGTCGGCGAGCGCGACCTCTGCCTTCAGGATCATGCCGCATTTGCCGGTGACCTCAAGGGAGTCGGTTCGAGCAGCGAGCGTGACCTCGGCCCCTGCACGGCGGAGGATATCGATCGGGGAGACGGCCTCGATTTCCTCGAAACCGTCGGTAAGGATGACGAGGACGGTTTTCATTTTTCGGTTTTCTCGCTGATCGTGTGGCAGAAATTCTTGATTGCCTTCCAATACTCCTCTCCGCCCACCGCGGCGACGTCGTTGTGCCCTCCTTTGGGAAAGGGTTTAAAGGTCTTGGGTTCGGGTAGGGCGTCGAATATCCTTTGCCCATGCCAGAAGGGGACCACCTCGTCCATTTCGCCATGGATGACGAGGGAGGGGCACGAAACCTTTTTTGCGAAGTGGATGTTCTTGAACTTGTCCCAAGGGAGGATGGTTACGTTTGTCATGACGCGGAAGGCGCTTACGAAGGGGCTTTCGAGGATCAGTCCGCCGACCTCGCTCTCGCTCGCAAGTTTGCAGGACGGAGCGCTGCCGAGGGAACGTCCATGAAGGACGATCTTGTCGGGTGAAACCTTTTCCTCGTTCACGAGGTGATCGTAGGCAGCTTGGACTGCTTCGTGACAGCCTTTCTCGGTCGGCTTGCCCGAGCTTTGACCATATCCGGGATAGTCGTAGGCGAAAACGGAAATGCCGATGCCGTGCAGGACTTCCAGATAATCGCTTGCGTAGCCGATGTCTTCGCCATTCCCGTGGCTGAATAGGATGGTGGTGCCATTCGCCTCCTGATTTTTCAGGTATAGGCATGCAATGCGTTCGCCGGTAGGTGTGTTGATGAAGAGCGTGGTCTCTTCCTCGGAATAGGAAGGGGAGGGTCTGGGAAAGAGCAGGCCGTTTGAGAAACACCCTGCAATTAGGCACAACCCCATGTAGCCCGCACCTAGCAGGATGGCGATACGTAGCCATGGAAGGTTTAAGAATTCAGTCATGATTTGGGATTGTCTATAGAGGCTCGTTGCGAGAAACTGAACGATACGCAAGTACGGAAACCATTCTAACTTGGAAAGATGAAGATTTGCTGCATCGGAGCCGGCTATGTTGGCGGGCCCACAATGGCCATGATTGCCCGCAAGTGCGAGGACGTCGCGGTTACGGTCGTCGATATCAACGCTGAACGCATTGCCGAGTGGAATTCGGACGAGCTTCCAATTTTTGAGCCTGGCCTTCTTGAGACCGTTCTGGCGGTTCGTGGCCGAAACCTCTTCTTCTCAACCGACGTCGATGAAAACATCCGAGCGGCCGACGTTGTGTTTATTAGTGTAAGCACCCCTACGAAGACCTATGGCGTTGGAGCCGGTCACGCGGCCGACCTCTGCTATGTGGAGGCTTGTGCCCGTCGCATTGCCGAATTGGGGGGAGGCGACAAGATTGTCGTGGAGAAATCTACCGTGCCCGTTCGCACTGCTCATATGGTGAAGGAAATTCTCGAGGCAGCCCGCAATGGTCATGCCTACCAAGTGGTTTCGAACCCTGAGTTCCTTGCCGAAGGCACGGCTATTCGCGATCTCGAAAACCCCGATCGTGTCCTCATCGGCGGTGAGACCACGCCCGAGGGGGAAAAGGCCGTGGCCACCGTGGCCGGCATTTAC
>CAZWTI010000333.1:0-7367 GCA_964637065.1 uncultured Puniceicoccaceae bacterium | reverse complement strand
CATTCGGCGACGCCGACTTTTCCGGTATGGACGGCACGAAGAGGCTCTATATCTCCGCAGTGCTGCACAAGGCATTCGTGGAAGTGAACGAGGAAGGCACCGAGGCCGCCGCCGCAACCGCCGTGGTAATCCGTACACGATACGCCCGCATGGGGCCCCGTTTCCGGGCTGACCATCCAATCCTTTTTCTCATTCGCGACAAGAAGCCGGGCAGCATCCTGATCCTCGGCCGCTACACCGAGCCTCCGAGCTGACCCAGAAGTCGCTCAGCCCACCTTCATGAAACCACGCACCCTTCTTCCGCTCCTCCTCGCCTTCTTCGCCGGCACACTCTCCGCCGCCGACAAACTGGCCTCCCTCCGCAAGGTCGGTGCCAAGATAAACGTGGGGAAGGATGGTTCAGTCTCTGTTCATTTCTCGGTGCCGAAGCCTCCAAGAGGCCCCTTCGGTGAACCCATCTTCGATCCCAACTTCCGTCCGCCGCCGCCCTTGGAAGCGGCCGAACTTGAAACCTTGGCCAACATACCCAAGCTTCACTCACTCAAGCTCAGCGGCATAAATCTCCACCCCAAGGCCTTCGAGACCCTCGAAATCCTCACCGCCGCCCGCGATCTCCGCACCCTAGACTTACGAAACGTACGAGACATCAACGACGAAGCCCTCACCCATCTCGCCTCCCTCGCCTCCCTTGAGGCCCTCAACCTCGAGGACTGCCGATCCGTCACCAACGCCGGCCTCGTGCCCCTCGCCAAGCTCAAGAACCTACGCACCCTCAGTCTGCGTTCCACCCAAGTTACCGACGACGGGCTCGCCGCCCTCTCCCAAGCCCGCAACTTGGAGACCCTCATACTCGAGTTCACCCGCGTTCGTGGTCCTGGGCTCGTTCATCTCGAACACCTTCCCAAGCTTGCTATTCTCAGCCTTAACCCCAACCGCAACACAGCAGACAAGACCCATATCGACCTCTCTCCTCTGGCCAAAGGTTTTCTCGCCTTGCGGGCCCTAAAAGTCGGCGGCAACAACCTCACCGACACTCACCTTGCATCCGTCGCCACGGTCAAGAACCTGCAAACCCTAACATTTCGCACCCTCGGGTTCACGAAATTTACCAACGCGGGTCTGGCTCCGCTTGCAAACCTTGCAAATTTACGGGAACTACGCATCAACGGCAGCGTAAAGGTGACTGATGCCGGCATTGCCCATTTGACCGAACTAAAACATTTGGAGAAGCTAGACCTCGGTCGCACCCGAATCAGTTCTGCATCCGTCGCCAGCCTAGGGAAGTTGCCCACCCTGAAGGAGCTCGAGGTAGTCGGTTCGGGATTTGGCCCGGACGGGATACAGGCTTTGCGAAAGCTCAACTCCAAGGTGCGGGTTACCCTGCACCGCCCCTTGAACTAGAGCGTGGCGACTAGTGTCTCGGCTTCTTTCTTGTCGCCAACAATTTGGGCCTTAAGAGAATCAAGGGAATCGAACTTTTGTTCAGGACGTAGGAATTTAAGAAAATTCACGACAAGTTCATCCCCAGGCTTGTGAGACGAAAAGTCGTCTTCTCCCAAAAGATGTACTTCAAGAAGTGGTTGTATGGTGTTCTTCTCGACCGTTGGACGAACACCATAGTTGACCACGGCGGATTTTCTCTCTTTTGCCAAGCCAACTGTAGACTCTGCAAAATAAACCCCGAAAGCAGGCTTAGCTTGGGGAGTCCACGGTAAGTTCAAAGTGGGAAAACCAAATTCTCTACCCTTGCCGTTACCTGAGATGACTTGACCAAATACTTGGTAGGGTCGGCCAAGCATGGCATTGACTTCCTCGATCTCTCCTTTGGTCAGGGCATTACGGATACGCGAACTGCTAATGGAAACGCCTTGGTGAATAGCGGACGAAACCACTTCTACTTCCAGACCGAGGGTTTGGCCAATTTCAGACAAAGAATTGGCGTCCCCATGTCGGGCTTGGCCGAAACGAAAGTTTTCTCCCACGCAGATTCCGCAGAGGGAAGGAACACTTTTCTTTAAACTAGCAGGAAATTCTTCTGCAGGAATCTCGGCGAGGGCTTTGTCAAAAGGTCGCATGACCACATAATCAATGCCCGCATCGAGCAGGTTGCGAACCTTCGTGCCCGCATCCATGAGCAAGGGTGGTTCATTGCCTCGCCGAAGGAACTTGGCGGGATGTTCGGGGAAAGTGAGAGCAACGGCGATGCCGTTTTTCAAGCGGGCGGCAGACTCGGTATGATTCAGCACTGCACGATGGCCAAGATGAACGCCATCAAACATGCCTATAGATAGCCAAATAGGTCGCTCTTCCAGTTCCCTCAACTCAGCAAAGGAATCGACGACTTGTGGAGATTTCACAAGATGTGGGATGGCACAGCCTGATGTACGGGAACTAGCAATTCAGGAAAGTCGGCAAGTGGAACTTCTTCGATAGCGTCAAGAGATTTGGCCTCATTGAGACCAAAGCGATCAATATGAGTGCGACGAAGTTCATTGAGGTGTGCGCCACAACCAATTTTTTGGCCAAGGTCGTGAACAAGCGTGCGAACGTAAGTTCCCTTACTACAGGACATTTGAAACTTGGCTTCGGGAATTGCCCATGCCAGCAAGTCAAGGCTGTTGATGCGGATAAAGCGAGGCTCGCGCTCAACTGTTTTTCCCTTACGGGCCATCTTGTACAGGGGCACACCATCCACCTTTTTTGCCGAGAACATGGGAGGAGTCTGGTATTGGTCACCAATAAATCCCTGTATTTCCGTACGGAGGATTTCCTCGCTAAGATTTTCAGGGACGGGAATCTCGGCCACGACTTCACCTTCGGCATCGTGGCTATCGGTTTCGACTCCAAAACAAATAGTTCCCTCATAGGACTTGTCCAAACTAATAAGGAACTGCGAAACCTTGGTCGCCTTTCCTATTAGCATGATCAGAAGGCCCGTCGCCATTGGATCGAGTGTGCCCGCATGACCGATGCGTTTCATCTTTAGCTTCCGCCGCAAGCGATCCACTACGTCATGGGACGTTATGCCTTGTGGCTTATCCACAAGTAAAATGCCCTCGAAGTCTCCCGTGCGAGCATTCATTCGTCTAGCTTGTCGGCATCGACCTTGCGAAGGTGTTCACCAATGGCGTTGACCAACTCAGGGTAAAAGTCTTCAAGTTTTCGTTGTTGGTTGAAACCCGCCGCACAAGCGTGTCCACCGCCAGAATACTGCTTGGCCAACCTATCCACGCGATAGCGGCTCTCCTTAGCCCTGAAGCTACCCTTGAGGTGACCATTTCGTTCCTCGAGAAGACATCCAAGGTCCACTCCTTCAATGGATCGAGCGTAGTCCACAAAATTTTCAGAATCTTCAGGATCAGTAAATGTCTCTGCATAAAATTCTTCAGTTAGAGAACCTATGCAAACGCGATCTTCATGTTCCATACGGAAACTAGAAAGAAAACGCTGCAGAAGATGAATCCGCCCTGGTTTTTCACGTTCGTAAAGCTCACGGGCGACATCGGATGGATTGGCACCGCAATCGCATAAGCGGCGGCAAATATCAAAAACCTTGGACGTGGTACCGGAATAACAAAACTGCCCCGTATCCGTACAAATACCAACATAAAGCGCTTGAGCAGTTACCTGATCGACAGGCAAATCATTGTCGAAGAATAACCCGGCAAGAATTTCCCCAGTGGCAGAAGCTTCGTGCAAGACAAGATTCGTTTCAGCAAAGTGATCATTGGATACATGGTGATCGACGTTAAGGCGGACGGAATCAAAACGCCTCTGGACAATCTCCCCTACCCTTGCGTGGTCGGCGCAATCCACCGTCACCGCCAAGAATTCGCCCTTCGGCAATTCGTCGCCAAAACAAAAAGGGGTATCACCAATGAAATGCTTTAAGGTACGCGGAGCGGGATCGATGTTCACCGCGACGGCCTCGATCCCAAGGGCATTCAAGACTCGGACCAAAGCTACTTGAGAACCAATACAGTCACCATCTGGCCTACGATGACCGAGCACCGCAACGCGGTTTCCCCGCAATCCTTCCAAGACTTGGGAAAAAATGTTGGACTCCTCCGCGAAATAGCGTTCAGACATGATTCTTACGATGCAAAAGCCGACATGGGCATTTGAAAAAAAGCAATCATACTAGGTGAAAGTAAACTTTGTTGAAAGTCGGAAAGCCAACTTGTGCAAACTTGCTTCCGCAAGCATTATCAAGAAATCCAAAGAAAACCATCTTCGTCGAAACGCCCACTACGATCTGCCCTTATCCATTCACCGGTAACCCCAACAAATTCCAGTTGACCAGTTCCACCAGAAGGCAGTTCTTCAGCCGAGTCCAGTGCCAGCAATCGCGCCTCCAAGCCTGGTAACAATCTTCCGTAAGAACCCTCAGAGGAACCTCGATTTCCATCTTTCTCCACATCCTTGGGGAGATCTGGCAAATTAAGAGTCACGACTCCCAAGGCGGGAAGAGCAAACCCAACATAGGTCTTTAGTTTGCTGATGTTAAAGTCAGTTTTTAAGCTTAGGGTCACAGTTCCATCGTTGTTGTCGGAAACCATAAAGCCGCCTAGGATTGGAGCCCATAAAAGCCAAGTTTGATCCCAAGGGGAATCGAGGGAACCTTCCAACTGAACCTTGAAAGAAGGCTCATTCCAGAGGTTTGTTTCCGAAATGCGCATTATGCTAGCCAACAATTCGGGAGCTGGCCAAACAACAGCTTCAGTGCGAACTTCTTCACCTTTCAAGACGGAGGAAGCTAATTGCAGAACTGCCTCTTCAGGTTCAGCGGATTTGTCATCCATTTTGGCTTGATGGTGGGAAAAGTCTTCAAGTTTGAGCAGAAATTCACGATGGGTGCACTTCACTTCTCCGCCATTGAGAAATAAAGGGGAATCGCCTCCCCGCAGAAGCGCTGTTCTGATCGCTTCAGCCAAAGGTCGATTAATCTCTGCTCGTCTTGAAAAGGCTTTTCGGGAAAGTCCATGCAAGACCATTTTGAGGCGTTCAGCACCAGCATTGCCTGAGGGAATCGGTTCTCCAATTTGAAGACGGACGGGATAGGGCAACTTGCGAGGCCATTTGCGAAAGAAGCGGCCTCCTGAAAAACTGAAAATCGATCCCCAGACGCCATCCAAATAGACAGGCAGGACTACTGCATCACCCTTGCGGGCTATCAACTCAAAACCCTTTCTGAAGCCAATCATGGGACCGAAGCGGGAAATCCCGCCTTCGGGGAAGATACAAATAGTCTCTCCATCCTTAAGCCGAGTGGAAGCGGTACGAATGGCGTCCTTGGCACGGGTGGGTGAAAGAGGTATCGTCGAACTGAGACGAAAGAAGAACCTCATCAAGCGACTATTCGCCAAGCCAAGATAGGCGAGAAACTGGACTTCGCGGAAAATGTGAGCACCTACTAACACGGGGTCGGCGTAGGAAAGATGATTGCAGAGGATGAGAACGCCCCCCTTTCGAGGAACGTTTCCTGATCCGCTTACCTCCACGCGATAGAGAGTACGCGTAACGATGCTAGCCAAGGTCCGGAAAAAGGCTTCGGGTAGAATGGCAACGACGTAAATTGCCAAAGCAACTGACGGAACGACAAGAACCAATATTTCTTCTTTCGCCTCAAGTTCAAGAACGTTGGACAAATAGGCATGTACCCCGATGAATCCAATGGTGAGGATGTTCGTCAGCAAGTTGGAAGCCGCAACAACTCGACCACGACGTTCCTCCCCCGCCTTGTCTTGCAAGAAAGCGTTAAGAGGAACAAATAAAAAAGCTCCTCCCGCACCAAGTCCAACGCAACATAGACGAAACTCGAAATCCAATGGGTTGAGCCGGGTAAGGGCAAAGAGCATTAAAGGCATGAGTATTGTCCCCAAGGGCACCAATCCCAAGTCAACTTGCCCCCGGTTAACATATGCGGCAAGCAAACTGCCGATCATGATTCCCAAACCCAAAAGGAGAAACCACAAACCATAATGAGAGGCCATGCCCACGTCTCCCTCCACTACTTCACCGGCAAGTTTCACCAAGACTAGGTAGAAGAAAGTCCCGAAGGCCCAAAACCAAGCGTCACCCAATGCAGCCAGGCGAAGAGGTTTCTCTTTCCAAAGATGGCCCAAGTCCTGAAAGTGACTGAAGAGTACCTTGAATCGAAAAGGCTTTTTTGAACGAGGTTCCACCTCCGGCGTGGGCTGAAAAATCATCCATGAAACAAGAGCCAAAACACCAATGCTTGCGGAAACCCAGAGGCCCGCTCTCCATCCCCCCTCGCTTTCAACCAAGGCATCGAAGGCGCGGGCACCGGCGAAAGCTCCGGAAAGAATGCCAACCATAGTCAACATTTCCATCCACCCAACAGCCATGCCCAGTTTCTCGGAACCAACCAGCTCCTTGAGGATACCTTTCTTCGCGGGAGAAAGCATGGCCGATTGCGTGGCAAGGAGAAAGAACCCCGCCAGACTAAGGTAAAAGAACTCCAAGCCCATGCCGATACAAAGGATGACCAAGCCAAGCACTTGAGCGAACAGCGCCATGCTCGTAACCTTTCGTTTTGAAAAACGATCGGACAACCAGCCCGCGAAGGGGCCAAAGAGAACGAAAGGAACAATCAGCATGAGAGAAACCTGCTGGTTGACAGGATCCATCTCCTCCTTTCCTATCACAAGGGCGGCTAAGGCAGGCAGCATGGCTTTGGCCGCGTTATCGTTGAAGGCTCCGATAGTTTGGGCTACCAACAACCAAACGGCATCTCGGAAACGCTTACCCGTCGCCTTCACTTTCTTAGAGACTGAAAGGGTTGAGCCCCGACACAATCGTTGTTGGAATTCAAGAGGTCGAGTCCATCTTGCACGGCCGTCTCGAAACATTGTGTAAGCGCGGAAATTCTTTCACGTCCCTTGCTACCATTGAGTTTCTTCGCAAGGTCGATGGGTTCGCCAAAACGAACCATCGCCCTTCGGGGAGCAAATGGAGGAAGGGTGTCGGATCGGAGATCCTCCAAGACTTTCTGAATCGTTTCTCCCATGCGGTCGAGCGTCGGATTTTCCTCGAGGTAGGTACCGGGGTAGGTGAGCAGGCGGTAGGCCAGCATGGCCTCTGCGGCCAGTGTACGAGCCTTGTAGTCGGCCAGTTCGGGATTCTCCATAATTCTGAGGGAATGAATCTTGCGACGCACCTTGCGAATCCGGTCAATAAGATCGTCTCCTTCCTTGGCTGAAAGTTCCAGCTCCGTTTCCAGCTTGGCGATCAGTTCTCCTGCAACACCTCGTAGGGCGACGGACAGATCGTCATCCACATCACCGGGCAATGATTTGGCGAGACTCGCCATCACCTTTCTCAGGGCCAGCCAACCAAGGCGCTTC
>CAZWTI010000332.1:0-7846 GCA_964637065.1 uncultured Puniceicoccaceae bacterium | reverse complement strand
GCGGGCAAGAAATTGGCGGGAAAGTTCCACCGCCTCTTTGCGATCTTGCTCGTCATAATCCCAATGAGCCTGCACCACCTGCTCGGTCTCGGGGAAATCCCGCCCGGCGTCGCCAATCCGCTTACGGAGAGCAGCGAGACGGTACTTTAGGTCCGACACGACGGCGGCGTACCCGGGATTGTCGTATTGGTTGACGGTCTCGAATCGGTCCTTGGTCAGGTCGTACAGTTCCCAAGCCGGCGGCGTGCGGTTTTCTGCCTTGTAGTCCGCCCCATAGTAATAGATCAGTTTATGTGTCTTGGTACGGATTCCGACATGCCCAGGATTATCGTGGTGGGCCATGTGCATCCAGTAGCGGTAGTACGCCTCCTGCTGCCAACCGCGAGGCTCCTTGCCGGTTTCGCAAATCGACTTGAAACTGTTGCCCTGCATGTAACCCGGAGTCTCGACTCCGGCGAAGGCGAGCATGGTGGGAGCAAAGTCGACGTTACCCACGATGGCATCGGTCCTACTCCCCGCCTGGATCGTCTTCGGGTAACGCACGAGCAACGGCATCCTCATGGACTCGTCGTACATCCAGCGCTTGTCCTGATAGTCGTGTTCACCGAGCATGAATCCTTGGTCGCCGGTGTAGAAAATCACCGTATTGTCCATCTCCCCCCTCTTTTCCAAGTAGGCAAAGAGGCGCTTGAGATTGTCGTCGACCCCCTTCACGCAACGCAGGTACTTGCGCAAGTAGACATTGTAGGCCATCCGCTGAATCTCTCCGTCGGAGAGTTTTTCCGGGTCGTAATCCTTGGGGTAGTCCTGAGGAAAACGCCGGGGCAGGTCATGAGCATAGGAACGGCGCGGGTTGCGTTTGCCGATGGAGGTCCCTATGTGCGGCACGAGCTCGTCCTTGTGACCGCGGGTGGCGATGGAACCGAAGCCCTTCGGGTGGGAATTGGTCTAGCTGAGCGGTTGGGGTATTTCGACCTTCGAAAGGTAATCGTTGTAGCGGTGGGCGTGCTCGAAGTAGTCGTGCGGCGCCTTGTAATGGTGCATGAGGAAGAAAGGTTTCTCATCATCCCAACCCTCCCTCAGCCATTTCAGGGTTTGGTCGGTCACGGCGTCCGAGGAATGCATGCCGTCGAACTTGATCAGGTTCTTGGGCCATGGCTTATCGCCCTGCACCCGGAACTCGGGATCATGAAACTTTCCCTGGCCCGGCAAGACACTGTAGAAATCAAAGGCGGCGGGTTCCATCTTGAGGTGCCATTTGCCGATCATGGCTGTGTGGTATCCCACCTTCTTCATTTCCTTGGCAAGGTACTGGCGCTGCCACTCTATGCGTCCGCTTAGGTCGTGCGAGTCGCAAGTGTGGGCGTATTGACCAGTTATAATGGTGGCCCTGCTGGGAGCGCAGATGGAATTCGAACAGAAGGCGTTCTCGAACAGCATGCCCTCCTTGGCCAACCGATCAATGGTGGGCGTGGGATTCAGTTTTGCCAAGCGACCACCATAAGCACCGATGGCTTGGGAGGTATGGTCGTCGGACATGATGAAAAGAATATTGGGTCGACCTTCGACAATGAAAACAGAAAGGGGAAATACTGAAAAAAGAATAACGATCAGTTCTTTCATTAGATGGAAAACCAAAGATTGAAAACTTGAGTAGATTCAGGACGAGAAAAAAGAACTGCAACTAGTCCTCGATCCCGGGAATTGGGTCATCATGCTTGATCTCCTTCCCCTGCCAAATCACTTTCCCATTTTTGTCTCGAGTCAAAATCCGCGCAGCGCTTCCGGGAGCAGGCTTTCGGTTGACCTTGGGGAGAAAGGTTTGGTGCTCCTTGATTACTGCAGCATACTTGGGATTTGGGGCCAGGTTGTTCCATTCGTTGGGATCTTCACGCATGTCGTAGAGTTCTTGAGAACCATCCGCGTACTGGATGTAACTCCAATGCTCTGAACGAACACCGTGGTTGTCATGGTTGTGCGTGGTGATGGCGGGCCACTTGCGAGGGGTAGAGGCATTCTTGAGTTGGGGAACGAGACTGTGCCCCTCCAATTTTTCGTTTTTGGGAAGGCCACAGAGCTCAAGTAAGGTAGGATAGATGTCGAGCAGTTCGGCTGGCTTGCCACACAGTTGTCGCGGTTTGACTCCGGGACCGGCAAAGACAAGGGGAACTCGCGCCCCATCATCCCAAAGGGTGTTCTTGCCCGTAATGTTTTTCTCCCCGAGATGCCAACCATGATCACTCCATAGAACGACGATGGTGTTATCCTCAAAACCATTGCGATTAAGGGCAGCTAAAACGCGCCCCACCTGAAAATCGACGAAACTGGTGCAAGCGAGGTAGGCGCGAACCAGACTTCGCCACTGATCGACTTCTTCGAGCCACTTACGGCGAACCTCGGGCAGATACCAGTGGATGTACCAAGAGAATCGTGGCGTGTCGGCTCGATCCTTGCGCAAAATCACGGGAAGGACGGAATCGTCATCAGGATACAGATCAAACCATTTTTGTGTCGCGTAGCACGGAACGTGAGGGAGGAAAAACCCGACCGATAGAAAAAATGGTTTTTTCGGCTTCGCATCAAGCTGTTCAACAGCCCATGAGCCAACCTTCCAATCTCCCTTGTCCTCGTCTTTGTGTGGAAAGGTTCCCCAATCAACGAGTCTGTGGTTGCCGAAGGGAGTGGTGACTAATTTCCTCGCGGGAAAAGGTCGTCCGCTGGCACCGGGACCGAGAACGTCGAATTCCTTATCCGACTTTTTCCGCCCATATCTTCCATGATAAATCTTTCCCGTTGAGTAAGTCGTGTAACCGCCATGCTCTTTGAGGAATTGCGGCAAAGTCACGTGATTCTTGAACTCGGGAAGGGTTCGGAACCAAGGAGCCAAACCATAAATACCAGTGGAGGAGGGTCGCAGACCCATCATCAGACTTGTCCGGGAGGGATTGCACAATGGTGACTGGCAGTGTGCATTTGTAAAGGCAGTACCTCTACCGGCAAGCTTGTCGATATGCGGTGTCTTCGCCATGGGATGTCCGCCGAGATATCCGATCCAGTCGTTCTGATCATCAATGGCGAGAAAGAGCACGTTGGGTTTCTTTGCAGCGTAAGCGGAAATGACTGCCAGAACTAGGGCGGATAGAAAGATAAGAGTAGAGCGCATGGAATTATGGTGATCGTCTTTCAAGAAAAATACAAGAAATAGGTATGCTCTTTTCGTATTTGCAATCGATGGCAGAAACTGCATATTCATGGGCCTTTCATCGCTCAAGTCAGGATTAACCCCGATAATCAAAGAAGCCAAAACAGGCATCCGTGGTACATTGATGGCAAACTCTGACTGGGGCGTTTACAGTAACACGAGTTAAGATTAGTAAAATGGAAATATACGTAGGAAACCTTCCTTGGTCAGCCTCGGAACAAGAAATAGCAGACACATTCGGCGAATATGGAACCGTCGAGAAAGCAACCATCATCGTTGACCGTGACTCCGGACGCTCCAGAGGTTTCGGTTTCGTCACGATGAACGATGCCGACCAAGGCAACGCCGCAATCGAAGCACTCAATGGTTTCGAAATGGCCGGAAGAGCCCTTAAGGTAAACGAAGCGCGCCCGCGCGAGGAACGTCCACCGCGACGCGAACGTCGCGACGACTGGTAAGCCGCGCCTTCAACCTTGGCCGATCTCACCGTCGGCAAACCTTTACTCTTTACATCCCGCTGAAGCGGGTAAAGGCGTCGTTGTGTCTCGAGATTGAAACCTCAACTATCTCGGACGATATACTCCGTCGGGCAATCGTGTGGGCAAGCCGTACTCGGGATTCGTAATCAAATTGAACACTTGAGGATCGTGTTTCTTAACTAACTCACGATTAAATAGTCGCCACTCCTCGCGGATATCCTTTCTTCGGCGGAGGCTAGCCTGGCCTCCCAAGACTGAAGTGATGGCCCAATAAAGATATTCAGCGCATTGACATCCGTAATCGCAGGTGCGGTCGTCATAGGTAAACCAAGCGCCCTTTGGATATCGAGCAGGCACGCGCTTGAAATGACCACCCCGCGCCATGTCGAGACAGTTCGCCAAAGTTGTCCCCGGTCTTTCGCCAAAAACATCGGGATAAGCATGGGCGTAGCCTTCATGCGTTATCAGGTGAAGAACTTCCTCAAGAGAGGCATCGAATTCGCCGCCACCGGGATTTGTCTCAGTTCCGAACTGTCCTTGACCATGATGAAAACCGGCATCCTGGAAAACATCGTGATCGAGTCTTTCCAGAGCTCGTTCGTTCGCCGTCATGACTAGAAAGGCTTTTCGCTGGACCATAGTCGCCAAGACCTTCGGGTTGTCAGGTTTGCCGTCCTCGTCGTTGTCGAGGTACTCCGCCAAGATGATCGCAGCATGACGCAATTTTGCAGGCGGCGTGGTCGCGGTTCCGAAAATGTTTATGCCAAATACGGGCAGATACTGAGTAAACTGCTTCTTGAAAACAGCAAGTCTTCCATCGGGTACGGGAGCGATGTTGAAATCTGGAACAGACGCAAAGAGAAAGGCAGGACCTAAGCAAAAAAGGATAGGTGTTAAGATTCGAGAATACATCGAGTATGGAACAAAAGACTTTTGATTAAAACGTCAGTGTACAGATCTGGGCGGTACGCTTCGGCCGCTCTTCTTAAACTCCTCAAGTTTGGCCTTCAATTCTTTCACGATTTCAGGTTGCCCGAAGTAGAGATTGTCGGTTTCGCCGGGATCGGTTTGAAGGTTGTACAGTTGCCCCGGAGCATCAGGGGCTTTATCCGGCAGAGCGTATTGCTTTAGCCCCCATTCACCATCACGACCGTAATTGCTTCCACCGGACCCCTTGTGGTCGAGGTACTTCCAATTCCCACGACGTATAGCCATAGACAAGCTGATCGTCTGGTGGAGGGTATATTCGCGAACGGGCTTTCCTTGGTCTTTACCCAAAAGAACGGGCAAAAAATTGAGGCTGTCTTCGGCAGCCTCGTTGGGAAGTTTCACATCGACGATCTCGGCAAAAGTGGCCATCAGATCGGTAAGGCAAATTGTCTGGTTCGTGACAGTACCCGGTCTCACCTTTCGCGGCCAACGGGCGATGAAGGGAACGCGATGCCCACCCTCCCAGTTGTCTCGCTTGACGCCACGCCAGGGATGAGCGCCATCGTGTTTATGAGTTTTACGCATATTTATGACAGTCGGCACTTCAGGGCCATTGTCGCTTGAGAACATGACCAAGGTGTCATCGGCAAAACCTTGTTTCTCGAGAGCTTTCACAAGTTCGCCAACCACATAGTCTAACTCAAAGATGAAATCACCATGTGGTCCGGACTTCGTCTTGCCCTTGAAGGCATCGCCGGGAAAGGAAGGGAGATGCACAGCCTGAGTCGAATGAAAAAGGAAGAACGGTTTTTCAGGCGAACGCTTGGCATGTTTTTCCAAAAACCCGATGCTCTTTTTCATGAAAGTGAGGTCAACCTCTTCCAAATCGAATCCGGGAGCAATCATGCCCGGACGATTGTCACGCGAGTACGGATGCTTGGGAAGGGGCCCACGATCGACAATGTGCGTGGGAGGGACAGGGATGCGATCACCATCTACGAAAGCGTAGAGCCAATCGGTCGTCGGACAAGATACGGTCCCGAAAAAATGGTCGAACCCACGATGAATCGGGGCATCGGGAATGGGTCTGGAAAAGTCGACGCGTCTCACTGCCGCCAAGCCATTTCGATTTATGGGCTTTCCCGCCTTGTCGTGAAAAGTCATTCCCACGTGCCACTTGCCAAACAAGGCCGTCACATATCCCTTGTCTTGTAGCATGCCTCCCAGGGTCAGACGATTTTTCTCGATCATGCAAGGCCCGCCAACTCCAGTAAAAACCCCTCGCATACCGGTTCGGAAGGCCATGCGACCGGTAAGCACACTGTAGCGGGTAGGCGTGCAAACTGTCGAAGGGCTGTGAGCGTCCGTGAAAAGCATACCCTCCTTCGCCAAACGATCTAGATTTGGCGTGGGAATTCTCGATTCTTGGTTATAGCAACCCACGTCGCCGTAACCAAGATCGTCGGCCAAAATGAAGACGATGTTTGGATACTTGCTCTTTGCAAATGTCCCAGCAACAAAGGTTAAGAAGGCAATTGTAACAACTATCTTATGTTTTTTCATAAACTGTTCATGGGTCATTACCGGAATCGGTAGGTTTTTCAACCCGTAGCTCAAATAACAAAAAATTGCGTGAATTTATAATGGACGCCAAACTCGCTCGCGCCCTACTCTGTCGGGCAAAGCTTCAACAAGCTCAAAACCCTTTAGACCTAGATTCTTCATGAGTTCCTCAAGCCAGACTTCTTTTCTCGACAATGTTAATCTCTGCTTCGACCGCGCTGCCGAGGCTATCGATTTGCCGGATGGGCTCGCTCAGCAGATTCGGACCTGCAACGCGATCTGCGAAGTCAAGTTCGGGGTAGAACTAAGGGGCGGATACGAAGTCTTCACTGGTTGGCGAGCCACCCACAGCGAGCATATTCTACCCGTCAAGGGTGGCATCCGCTACGCCACCTTTGCGGACCAGCAAGAAGTCGAGGCTCTCGCCGCCCTAATGACCTACAAGTGTTCCATCGTGAACGTTCCATACGGTGGCTCCAAGGGCGCCCTGAAGATCGATCCGAAGAAATACACGATCGATGAACTGGAGCACATCACTAGGCGGTTCACCCAAGAACTGGACAAACGTGGTTTCATCGGTCCGGGACTAAACGTTCCGGCTCCCGACATGGGTACGGGGCAGCAGATGATGTCGTGGATGGCCGACGAATACCACCGGCTTCACCCAAAGGACATAAACGCTCGCGGTTGTGTTACAGGCAAACCCGTACACTTCGGTGGCATCCAAGGCAGAACCGAAGCTACGGGCAGAGGCGTACAATTCGGACTCAGAGAATTCTTCCGCCATCAGGACGACGTCAACTCGGCGGGTCTGGAAGGAACACTCGAGGGAAAGAGAATCATCGTCCAGGGGCTTGGCAACGTCGGATATCATGCCGCCAAGTTTCTGCAAGAAGAGGACGGCGCAAAGATCATCGCCATCCTCGAGCGCGGCGGCGCTCTACTGAACGAAGACGGCTTGGTTGTAGAGGAGGTCGCTAACCACAAGCTGGAAAAGGGCGGCGTGGAAGGTTTTCCCGGAACCCAGTTCATCCCGGGGGGAGCAGAACTGCTGGAACACCCCTGCGACATTCTCGTGCCAGCAGCCATGGAAGGCGTCATCTCCCAAGATAATGCCGAAAGGATCAAAACGAAGGTCATCGCCGAGGCAGCCAACGGCCCCGTTTCCTATGAAGCCGACCGCATCCTCAATGAAAAAGGCGTCTTCATCCTGCCCGACGCCTACCTCAACGCCGGCGGAGTCACGGTCTCCTACTTTGAGTGGCTCAAGAACCTCTCACACGTTCGCTTCGGTCGCATGGACCGTCGCTACGAGGAAGCCCAAGGACAGGCCATTCTCGACGTGCTCGAGCAAGCCCTCGGGAAACCCGTCGAGGGCAAGGCCCGCGATAGCCTCCTTACAGGCCCCGACGAACTCACCCTCGTTCGCTCCGGCCTCGACGACACCATGCGGGAAGCCTACGGCGAAATCCGAGAAGCGCATCTCTCCAATGACAAGATCAACGATCGCCGCACCGCTGCTTTCGCCATTTCCATAAAGAAAATCTCCGCCATCTACGAAAGCATGGACCTTTAAGGTTCCCCTTTCGGTGAACGCCCACTTCCCTGACGCCACCTCGGCAGAAGTCGACTCCGCCCTGCGGGCCGCCGCAGAGGCTTTCCATGTCTTTCG